>JAOPVN010000565.1 GCA_025966175.1 Modestobacter sp.
GGTGACGCGTGCGCGCCCGGGCCCGGCGCACCGGTGCGGTCGGCCGTGGCACCTGACGGCACGGCGGTGGGTCCCGCCGTCCAGCCGGGCGGTCGTTCCGCGAACCCCGGCAGGTCGTCGATCGGGAAGGTGGGGCCCGCCGGGCCGGGCGCGGCCGGCGCGGGTGGGACCTCCTGGCGCGGCACCGGTCGTCGCCGGGACCCGGTCACCCGTCGGGCTCGCCGCACGCCGACGACGAGGACGCCGACCAGCAGCGCCAGCGCGAGGCCGATCAGTACACCGACGGTCAGCCAGGTCCCCAGTTGTGCGTCTGATCCGTTGCTCATGTCGCCGCCCAGCATGGCACCGCCGCCCGGGACGCCTCGGTCACCAGGGGACGTGGGAGGCTTCCCCGCCCCCGGACGGCTCGTCCGGCGGAGGAACCGCCCGCACTAGAGTCCGGCGGCGTCGGCTGAGCGGGAGGTCCTCGGTGGTGGTGGCGGGCTCGGGTGGCCGCGCGCGCGGGGACCTGGTGCCCCAGTTGCTGCGCTTCGTCGCGGTGGGAGCCCTCAGCGCGGTGGTCGACTTCAGCGTCTACCAGCTCGGCCTGCACCTGGGGCTGCCCACGTACGGCGCGCGGGCGATCAGCTTCGTCATCGGCACGGCGACCGCCTACGCCCTGAACCGTCGCTGGGCCTTCCAGGTCGAGCGCAGCCGCCGGCGGGCCGCCGGATTCGCCCTGCTCTACGGCGTGACGTTCTTCGTCATCCTCGGCGTCAACGCGCTGGCGCTGGGCCTGCTGGGGGACAGCTGGTGGAAGGTGACCCTCGCCTGGGCGTTGTCCCAGGGGTTCGGCACCGCGTGCAACTTCGTGATGCTGCGCTGGGTGGTCTTCCGGGACTAGGGCGGCGGCTCAGCCGGTGGGGTCGATCTCCTCCGGGTCGCGGCCCAGCAGCACCGCCACCTGGTCGACCACGACATCGCGGACGAGGTCGGCGAGGTCGTCGCGGTCGGCGGCGCGGATCTCCAGCGGACGCCGGTAGACCACGATCCGGGCGGGGTGCTCGAGGCCGCCCTCCCGGTGCGCGGGCAGCACGCGGGCCAGCGGCACGCTGCCGTCCTCGAGTACGTCGGCGTCCAGCACCACCTCGTCGGGGCTGCTGTGGTCGACCCACGGGACGTCCTCGACCGCGAACTCCACTCCCGCCAGCTCACGCTCCCAGCGCCGCTCCAGGTCCTCGACGGCGTCCAGGACGAGGTCGTCGAACTGCTCGGCGCGGCTGCGGGACAGCGGCACCGTCGGGGGCACCAGGCGACCCCGCAGGCCGCGTCCGTGGCGGTCGCGGCGGGCGCGGGAAGGGAGGCGGTCCATCGCGGCTGGAGCCTACGGCCTGCCCGGCCCGGCGGCCCGGCCGCGGCTCACCGGGGCATCCGGCGCCACACGGCGCGGGGGAGCAGCCGCATCAGGGCGAAGAGCGGGCGCAGCGTCCCGGGCACCCAGACCACGTCCCGGTCCCGCCGCAGCGCGTCGGCCACCGCGTCGGCGACCTGTCCCGGGGTGCTCGACAGCGGTGCCGGCGACATGCCGGCGGTCATCCGGCCGATCACGAACCCGGGCCGGACCAGCAGCAGCCGCACGCCCGAGCCGTGCAGTGCGTCGGCCAGCCCGCCGGCGAAGCCGTCCAGGCCGGCCTTCGCCGAGCCGTAGACGTAGTTGGCCCGGCGCACCCGCACCCCGGCCACGGAGGAGAAGACGACGATGCGCCCGGAGCCCTGGGCCCGCATCCGCCGGGCCAGGTGGGTGAGCACCGACACCTGGGCGACGTAGTCGGTGTGCACGACGGCCAGCGCGTGCGCCGCGTCGTCCTCCGCCCGGCCCTGGTCCCCGAGCACGCCGAAGGCCAGCACCGCGACCGACACCGGGGGCTGTGCGGTCAGCACGCCGGCCAACACCTCGTCGTGGGCGGCGACGTCGTCGGCGTCGAACTCGACCCGGGTCACGTCGGTGGCGCCGGCGGCCCGCAGCCGGGCCTCCTCGGCGTCCAGCTCGGCGCTGCGCCGGGCGGCCAGGCAGACCGAGCGGGCGCCCTCGCGCACCAGCCGCTCGGTGAGCTCCAGCCCGATCTCGCTGCGCCCGCCCAGCAGCAGGACGGTGCCGGTCGGTGGCGTCATGGGGGAGTCCTCCTGTGGCCTGCGGGGAACCTGCGCAGACGCGCGCGCGTTTCGGTGCGCCTCCTCCCCAGACGGGGTCATCGCGGTTAGTGTGCCAACCGTGAGGAACCGGTGGTGAGGCAGTCACGTCGCTGCTCGCGCAGCGGCTGTGCGCAACCGGCGGCGGCGACCCTGACCTACGTGTACGCGGAGTCCACGGCCGTCGTCGGCCCGTTGGCGACCTACTCGGAGCCGCACAGCTACGACCTGTGCGAGTTCCACGCCGAGCGGCTGACCGTGCCGCGGGGCTGGGAGGTCGTGCGTCACGAGATCGACGCCGACGACGCGGGTCCGACCGGCGACGACCTGCTCGCGCTGGCCGACGCCGTGCGTGAGGCGGCCCGTCCCGAGCCCCCGCGCGACCCGGCCGACGACGGCAGCGGCACCCGCCGTGGTCACCTGAGGATCCTGCCCGACCTCCCCTGAGGAAGGACCCCGCTGCCCCCCACCGCTCGCACGCTCGCGGCGGGACCCTGCAGCGGGGCCGACGCGGTGTGCCGGGCTCGCCGATAAGGTCGTCCTCGTGGCGGACCTGACATCGATCATCAAGGCCTACGACGTGCGCGGGGTCGTCCCCGACCAGTGGGACGAGGGCGTGGCCCGTGCGATCGGGTCGGCCTTCGCCGAGTTCGTGCACCAGGAGACCGGTGCCACCTCCGTCGTCACCGCCCACGACATGCGGGACTCCTCGATCCCCCTCTCCCGGGCGTTCGCGGAGGGGGTCCTCGCCCGGGGTGTCGACGTCGTCGAGGCCGGGCTGGGCTCCACCGACATGCTGTACTTCGCGGCCGGTCAGCTCGGGATGCCCGGCGCGATGTTCACCGCCAGCCACAACCCGGCGCAGTACAACGGCATCAAGCTGTGCCGGGCGGGTGCGGCGCCGATCGGTCAGGACTCGGGCCTGGTGGAGATCCGGCAGTGGGCCGAGCAGCTCCTGGAGACCCCGGAGGGCGTGTTCGCCCGCCGGCCCGAGCGGCTGGGCACCGTCAGCGGCCGTGACCTCGTCGCCGAGTACGCCGCGTACCTGCGCCAGCTGGTCGACCTCTCCGGCATCCGCCCGCTGAAGGTCGTCGTCGACGCCGGCAACGGCATGGGCGGCTACACCGTCCCGGTCGTGCTCTCCGGCCTGCCGCTGGAGATCGTGCCGATGTACTTCGAGCTCGACGGCTCCTTCCCCAACCACGAGGCCAACCCACTGGACCCGGCGAACCTGGTCGACCTGCAGGCCGGGGTCCGCGAGCACGGCGCCGACATCGGGCTCGCCTTCGACGGCGACGCGGACCGCTGCTTCATCGTGGACGAGCGCGGCGAGCCGGTCAGCCCCTCGGCGATCACCGGGCTGGTCGCCGTCCGTGAGCTCGCCAAGGGCACCGGGACGACGATCATCCACAACTTGATCACCTCCCGCGCGGTGCCCGAGATCGTCCGCGAGCACGGCGGGGACCCGGTACGCACCCGGGTCGGTCACTCGTTCATCAAGGCCGAGATGGCCCGCACCGACGCCGTCTTCGGCGGGGAGCACTCTGCGCACTACTACTTCCGCGACTTCTGGCGCGCCGACACCGGGATGCTGGCCGCCATGCACGTGCTGGCCGCCCTGGGGGAGCAGCCCCGGCCGCTGTCGGAGCTGACCGAGGTCTACGAGCGCTACGTCGCCTCCGGTGAGATCAACTCCACGGTCGCCGACCAGGCCGGCCGGGTCGCAGCGATCCGCGAGGCGTACGGCCAGCAGGACGGCGTCACCTTCGACGAGCTCGACGGGATGACCGTGTCGCTGCCGGACGGCGCGTGGTTCAACCTGCGGGCCAGCAACACCGAGCCGCTGCTGCGCCTGAACGTCGAGGCCGCCGACGAGGCGCGGATGGCCGAGGTCCGCGACGAGGTGCTCGCGGTGGTGCGCGCATGACCGGGGCGTCGGGCGGGGCGGGGCCGCAGACGCTGGGCATCGACCCGGCGCTGCTGGAGATCCTGGCCTGCCCGGACACCCACCACAGCCCGTTGATCGTCGACGTGGCGGCCGGTGAGCTGGTCTGCCCGACCTGCGCGCGGGCCTTCCCGGTGCGCGACGGCATCCCGGTCCTGCTGCTCGACGAGGCCCGGCAGCGCCTGGCATGACCTCCCCGGAGCTGGCCGAGGAGGTCCTCGCCGACCTCGACCTGCTGCGTGCGCGGGATCCGCGCGGTCTGCTGCCGGCGGTCGCCGGCGCGGGTGCGCAGGTGCGCGAGTCCGCCCGGCTGACCGAGGAGGCCGGGCTGGACCGGGCCACCTCGGGCGGCCGGCCGCGCGGGCTGGTCATCGTCGCCCGGCGGGAGGGGG
>JAOPVN010000580.1 GCA_025966175.1 Modestobacter sp.
GGCCCGCTGCCGAGCGTCCGGTCGTCCGGCCCGTGGTCGTGGCGGAGACCGGCCCGATCCACCCCAGCGTGCCGCTGGCGCCGGTGCGCCCGCTGCGCCCCGGCCGGGTCGTCGCCGCCCGCACCCCGGTGTCGGCCGGCTGGCAGCACAGCGCCGTGGTCGGGCTGGACGACGACGACATCGGCTTCGCCGAGATCGACGTCTACCAGCCGGCCCGCGTCGTCAACGGCTGAGTAAGGACCCCGTCCTCCTCACCGTTCGCAAGCTCACGGCGAGCCTCTGGACGGAGCCGCAGCGGGGAGCAGGAGGGCCACCCCGTGGCGGCGCCGGGGGAGACGGACGGTAAGCTCTCCGTCCGAGGGGCTGTGGCGCAGTCCGGTAGCGCACCTCGTTCGCATCGAGGGGGTCAGGGGTTCAATTCCCCTCAGCTCCACCCTCGACTGGCCGGGTCCACCCGGACCCGGCCTGACGCGTCTCTGCGGTCCGATCGGCAGGCGCTCCGGCCGTCCGCCGCGACTCTCGTCACCCACTCCGTACGTGATGTGACTCTCCCTCGGTGTGTCCGGCCCTCTCACCGGCATCCGGCCTCGCTGCCCTGGTCCCGACCCATCCGTTGGGTAGGCGTGCCCGATGAATGCGCAGCACCGCCGAGCCTGGACCGGCCGGCCACCGAGGACAGCGCTCCGCACGCTGGTCGTGCTGGCACTGTTGACCAGCGCCACGGTGGTGGGCCCGGCGAGGCCGGCCACCGCCGCGCCGTCCCTGCCGGCCGGCTTCACGGTCCGAGATCTCCCGACCGGGCAGAGCGAGCTGCTCACCGACTTCGCCTTCGCCCCCGACGGCAGCTGGTTCACGGTCGGCAAGAACGGTCGGGTGGCCTGGGTCTCGGCCGACGGGCAGCCGCACACGCTGGCCATCCTCTCCGTGGTCACCGTCCAGGACCTCGGCCTCACCGGGGTCGCCGTCGCCGCCGACTACGCCACCAGCCGGCGGCTCTACACCGCTCGCGCGCTCACCGTGGACGGACGCACGGTCATGCGGTTGAGCGCCTGGACGGTGGCCGGCTCGCCGGAGCCGGCCGCGCTGACCGACGAACAGGTCCTCTGGGACCTGCCGGTCGACGCCGACGTGCACAGCATGACCGGCCTGGTGCCGGCGGCGGACGGCACGTTGTGGGTGACGATCGGGGACGCAGCCGACTTCCGGTTCGTCGACCCCCGTGCGCTGCGCGCCCTGGACGTCGCCGACGGACGCGGCAAAATGCTGCACGTCCTGCCCGACGGCCGGGGGGTGCCCGACAACCCGCACTACGACCCGGCCGCACCGTCGTCCTGGCAGAGCCGCGTCTACGCCAGCGGCTTCCGCAGCCCGTTCCGGATGAGCCTGGACCCGACCAGCGGCGCGCCGATCCTCGGCGACGTCGGCTGGAACAGCTGGGAGGAGATCGACCTGCTCCGGCCGGGGGCGTCGTACGGGTGGCCGTGCTGGGAGGGGGAGACCCCGACGCCGGGCTACGCCGATCTGCCCGGCTGCCAGGGGGTCGGCAACGCCGCGCCGTTGTTCACCTATCCGCACGGCCCCGCGGGCACGTGTGTCACCGGGGGGATCGTCTACACCGGGGCCAGCTATCCCGAGGCCTACCGCGGGGCCTACTTCTTCGGCGACTATGCCTCGCAGCGGATCTACACGATGCGCTACGACGCCCAGGGAGACGTCGTCCGCGCGCCCGAGCCGAACGGCTTCGGCGTCGAGAACGGCCTCCCGGTCAAGTTCGCGGCCGCGTCCAACGGGGACGTCGTCTACGCCGACATCGGCGGCAGCGTGCTCAAGCGGCTGGTGTACGTGCCCGGCAACCGGGCCCCCACCGCCAAGATCACCCTGCGCACCGACGCGGCGACCCGGACGGTGACCTTCGACGGCAGCGCCTCCGGCGACCTCGACGGCGATGCGATCACCTACGACTGGGACTTCGGTGACGGCACCCGCGGCACCGGGCCGCAGGTCCCGCACACCTACCCGGCCGGCACCTCGCAGACCACCGCCCGGCTCACCGTGACCGATCCGCAGGGGGCCACCGGGACGGCGGAGGTCACGGTGCTGCCGGCCGACGGAGCCCCCGTCATCAGCTTGAGCGCCCCGGCCGCCGACCGGCTGTTCGCGGTGGGGGAGACGGTCCAGGCCAGTGCCACGGCCAGCGACGCCGAGGACGGGGTGCTGCCCGTGACCTGGAGCGTGGTGCTCGTGCACTGCAGCGGCGGCTACTGCCACGAGCACCCCGGGGAGTCGTTCACCGGTGCCTCCTTCAGCCGGGCGTTCGACGACCACGGCGACAACACGCGGCTGGAGGTCACGGCGAGCGCGCAGGACTCCTCGGGCGTGCGCGTCCAGCAGACCTTCACGGCGAACCCCCGGCAGCGGCTGTTGACCGTCGCCGCGACCACGCCCAGCGCCATCACCGTCAACGGCGTGGCCCGGGCCGAGAGCCGGGTGACCGTCGGGGCCACGGTGTCGGTGATCGCCCCGGCGGTGGCCACCGACGGCGTCGCCACCTTCCAGGGCTGGGACGACGGTGCGCCGCGCTCCCGCACCCTGACCATGCCCGACGAGGACCTGACGCTGGAGGCCCGTTACCTGACCCCGATCGACCGCCGGTCCGCCGCGGACGCCGGCGTACGGGCGGTGCTGGGTGCCCCCACCGCGCCGGAGGCCGGTGACGAGGCGCTGCGCTACCGGACCTACGCCGGAGGACGGCTCTACTGGTCATCGGCCGCGGGTGCGCACGAGTTGCACGGACAGATCCTGGAGACCTACCTGGCCGACGGCGGTCATCTCCGGTACGGAGAGCCGCTGACCGACGAGACGAGCACGCCGGACGGGGTGGGGCGGTTCAACCACTTCGCCGCGCTCGGCGCCTCGATCTACTGGACGCCCTCGACGGGGGCGCACGTGGTCGAGGGGGCCATCCGGGACCGGTGGGCCGCCCTCGGCTGGGAGCGGTCATACCTCGGCTACCCGACGAGCGACGAGTACCCGGTGCCGGGCGGGCGGCGGTCGGACTTCCAGGGCGGGTACGTCACCTGGAACGCCACGACGGGGGAGGTGACCGACGCCCGCCGGTGACCGGGGCTGCTGACCGGGGCTGCTGACCGGGGCCGGCCGATCGGCCCGGTCAACCGGCCCCGCGGAAGTCCGGGCGGCGCCCGGCCAGGAGCGCCGCCATGGCCTCCCGGCTCTCCGGATCGGCGGCGGACTCCTCGATCAGCCGCTCCTCGTCGTCCAGCTGCTCCTCCAGCGTGCGGATCGCCGCCCGGCGCACCAGCCCGCGGGTGCGCACCATCGCCCGCACCGGACCGGCCGCGATCGACCGCGCCAGCGCGGTGCTCTCCTGGGTCAACGACTCGTCGTCGACCAGCCGGGCGACCAGGCCGAAGGTGTGCGCCTCCGCGGCGTGCAGCACCCCGTCGGTGAGCAGCAGCTCCAGCGCCCGGGGCGCGCCGAGCGCACGGGTGAGGGCCCAGGACGTGCCGCCGTCGGGGGACAGGCCCAGCGAGCCGTAGGCCGGGTGCAGCTTCATCGACCGGCCGCAGACGACGAGGTCGCAGGCGCCGAGCAGGCCGATGCCTGCGCCGGCGACCGACCCCTGCACGCCCGCGACCACCGGCACCTCGCAGTAGAGGACGGCGCGGATCACCCGCTGCCAGACCTCCGACAGCTCCCGGACCAGCGCCGGCAGGTCGTCGGTCGCGGCGAGGACCCGGACGTCGGCGCCGACACAGAAGTCACGGCCGGTGCTGAGCAGCAGCACCGCGCGGGCTTGCGCCGGGCGCTGCGCGAGGGCGTCCGCCAGCTGCTCGGCCAACACGAGGTCGACCGCGTTGCCGGTGTCGGCGTCGTCCAGGGAGATCCGCCAGACGTCGCCGTCGAGCGCCGTCCGCACTCGTGCTGCCGGTCCGGTCATCGTCGTCCTCCCCGGGCCGGCATGCCCCGCCCCGCCGATCACGCTAGGACGGAACGGGTGGGTCGGCCGGGTGGGCGCTCAGGCCACCGGGGTCCTGGAGACGCGACGGCGCCCCGGTCAGCGGTGACCGGGGCGCCGTCGGTCCGGGGCGGGCTGGGCGGGGTGGCTGGGCCTCAGGAACTCGCGGCGGACTTCCTCCGGGCCGCGAGCTCCGGCTCGACCTCCTGGTCGATGGCACCGGGCGCGCCGCCGAACTCGTCGGCGACCTCCCCGGCGACGTCGCCGTCCCCGTGCCCGTCCCCGGCCGCCAGGTCCGCGTCGGCCCGGGTGAGCATCCGGTGGCCGGTCGAGAGCACGGCGATGGCCAGCACCACGGCGACCGCGCCGACGATGAACGGCAC
>JAOPVN010000605.1 GCA_025966175.1 Modestobacter sp.
ATCGCTGACGTGCCGCCGCTCGGCGTGACGGTCCAGCGCGGCACCACGCTCGACGGCCTGGGCAAGTACTACCGCGAGGTGGTCGAGGAGTCCGACGAGCAGCCGGTCGACATGGTGGCCGCGTTGCGCGAGTCCGGCGCCGACGTCCTCGTCTGCTACCTGCCGGTGGGCTCGCAGCAGGCCGCCGAGTTCTACGCCCAGTGCGCCATCGATGCGGGCGTCGCCTTCGTCAACGCCCTGCCGGTGTTCATCGCCGGCACGCCCGCCTGGGCGGAGAAGTTCGTCGCCGCCGGGGTGCCGATCGTCGGCGACGACATCAAGAGCCAGGTCGGCGCCACGATCACCCACCGGGTGCTGGCCAAGCTGTTCGAGGACCGCGGCGTGCAGCTCGACCGCACCATGCAGCTCAACGTGGGCGGCAACATGGACTTCAAGAACATGCTCGAGCGGGAGCGCCTGGAGTCCAAGAAGATCTCCAAGACCCAGTCGGTCACCAGCCAGGTCGACCGGGACATGGGCAAGGACAACGTGCACATCGGCCCGTCGGACCACGTGCCGTGGCTCTCGGACCGCAAGTGGGCCTACGTCCGCCTGGAGGGCCGCGCGTTCGGTGACGTCCCGCTGAGCCTGGAGTACAAGCTCGAGGTCTGGGACTCCCCGAACTCGGCCGGGATCATCATCGACGCCGTCCGCGCGGCGAAGATCGCCAAGGACCGCGGTATCGGCGGCCCGATCCTGTCCGCCTCGTCCTACTTCATGAAGAGCCCGCCGGAGCAGTACAGCGACAGCGAGGCACGCGACGCCGTGGAGGCGTTCATCCGGGGTGACCTGGAGCGCTGACGCTCTCCGACCGCACGACGGCCCGCCCCCTGCCCCGGCAGGGAGGCGGGCCGTCCGCATTCCGGGCGGCTCCCCAGCTCCGCCTCCTAGGCTGCGGGCCATGCGTTCCCGCCGTCGTCCCGGTCGCCTCGCCGCCCCGCTGCGCGTGGTCGTGCTGGGGGCGGTGGCCGCGCTGGTCACCGTGCTGGCCGGCTGCAGCGCCGACCCGGTCGCGGAGCGGACCCCGGGCGACCCCATCACCTCCGAGGAGGCGCAGGTCCTCTCCCGGGTGCTCTCCACCGATCGTCAGCAGGGCGGCGCCGACTTCGAGGTCAGCGCGCCGTTCGCCGAGGGGGCCGTGCTGACCCTCACCGGCGAGATCGACTTCAGCCGCGGCATCGGGCGCGCCCAGGCGGTCACCAGCTACACCAACGGGCAGCCCGAGGAGACCCGCACGCTGTTCTTCACCGGCACCGACCTGTGGCAGGGCGGCGTCCCCGGGCTGGCCGAGGCCCTGACGGCCACGGGCCTGCCGGCCGCGACCTACGCGCGCCGCCCGATCGCCACCGCCGACGCCGCCGGGACCGCCTCGCTGCTCGACGTCCTCGTGCAGATGGTCGGCCGGCTCTCCGCCCGGTCGGCGGACGACCCGCGCTCCTTCGAGAAGTACACCTGGGCCGGCAGCGAGTCGGTGAACGGGCAGCTGGCGTCGGTCTTCCGCAGCGGGACGGGCGCGGAGATCGCCGTGGCGGCGGACAGCCGGCTGCTGGTCCAGTACGTCACCCGGCTGCAGGACTTCGACGTCACGATCACGCTGGCCGACCACGGCGCGCGGGACATCACGCTGCCGGCCGACGCCGACACGGTGAACACCGCCGAGCACCCGGAGATCGCCGCCGCGCTGGGCCTGTAGCCGGCGGGGAGAGGACCTGCCCCCGGACAGCACAGGAGGGGGCGGCCTCTTCCCCAGGTCGCCCCCTCCTGCAGGGTCTTTCCTACCAGTCCGGAGGCCCCTGCGGCGAGCGACACGCGGCCCGGTCCCGAGCCGGCGCCCTCAGTTGGCGGAGGGGTCCGCCGGAGCGGTCGAGAGGACGGCGAGCCGACCGGACTGGCGGCGCAGCACCGACCGCCAGAGATCCGGTCCCGCCGACGAGGCCAGCACGTCGCCGGGGCTGCCGGACACGCACGCCCAGGCGCCCTCGGCGAGCTCCCCGGCCAGCTGACCGTGGGACCACCCGGCGTACCCGGCGAAGACCCGCAGCCCCGCGATCTCGCCGTCCAGCTCGTCCGGGTCGCTGTCCAGGTCGACCAGGTACACCGGCCCGGCGACCTTCCGGAGGCCGCTGTCGGCGGGCAGCGGGCCGTCGCCGCCGCGAGTGGCCAGGCAGAGCGCGGTGTCGGTCTCGCACGGGCCGCCGACGTGGAAGACCGCGGGCTCGACGGCCAGCTCCGACCACCCCGGCAGGACGTCGCCGATCCGGACCTCGCTGGGCCGGCCCAGGACGACGCCGATCGTCCCGGTGTCGGAGTGGTCGAGCACGTAGACGACGACACCGGCGAAGGTGGGATCGGTCAGGGCGGGCATCGCCACCAGCAACGACCCGGGCCGGACGTCGTCCAGGCAGCCCACGGAAAGCGCGGGGACGACGCTGCGCCGGCCTCGGCCTGCCGCCTGTCCGGCTGCGGGGCGACGCTCGGGGTCGGGTGACGAGGGCACCGGGTTCATCGCCGTCCAGTGTGCATCAGGGATGCGCGCGAGGGGTGGCAGCGCACCCCGCGACTGTCGCCGCCACCGCTGCGGTGAGTGCCGGGCGACGTAGTGTGGCGGAGGTGCAGCAGGCGCCTACGACCGTGCGCCACCTCCTCGTCCGCGGTGACTTCCGGAGGCTGTTGCTGACCCGGTTGTCCTCCCAGTTCGGCGACGGCGTCTTCCAGGCCGCGCTCGCCGGGACGGTGCTGTTCAACCCCCAGCAGGCCGCCGATCCGCTCGACGTCGCCATGGGCTTCGCCGTCCTGCTGCTGCCCTACTCCCTCGTCGGCCCCTTCGCCGGCGTGTGGCTGGACCGGTGGAGCCGCCGGCAGGTGCTGCTGGTGGCCAACGTGGTGCGCGCGGTGCTGGTCGTGGTCGTGGCGGCGCTCATCCTGGGCGGGGTCCAGGGGCCCGGGTTCTACGTCGCCGGCCTGGTGGTCTTCTCGGTCAACCGGTTCGTGCTGTCCGCACTGTCCGCAGGCCTGCCGCACACCACCGACGAGGCCTCGCTGGTCTCGGCGAACGCCCTGTCGACGACCGCCGGCGCGGTGGCGGCGGTGACCGGTGGCGGGGTCGCCATCGGGGCGACCGGCCTCTTCGACCTCGACAGCAGCGGGTACGCCGTCCTCGCGCTGGGCTCGGCAGTGCCCTACCTGGTGGCCTCCGCCGTCGTCGCCGGGTTCCCCCGGCCGTACCTGGGGCCCGACCACCTCACCATCGCGGCCACCGTCAGCGCCCGCGACGTGCTGCACGGCATGCTCGCCGGCGCGCGGCACGTGGCGCAGCACCCCCCGGCGACCGCGGTGCTCGGCGTCATGGCGGTGCACCGCGTCCTCTACGGCCTGCTGACCCTGATGACGCTGCTGCTGTACCGGAACACGTTCACCCACGCCTCCGGCCTCTTCCGGGGCGGCCTGGCCGGGCTGGGCGAGGTGCTCGCGGCCGGCGCGGCCGGGACCCTGCTGGCGGCCATGGTCACCCCCTGGGCAGTGCGCCGGTGGGGCAAGGCGCCCTGGGTCACCGGGCTGCTCGTGCTGGGCGGGGTCGGGCAGCTGGTGCTCGGCGGCCTCTTCGTGCCGCCGGCGATCGTGGCCGCCGTCCTGACGCTGGGCTTCGTCGCCCAGGGCGTCAAGATCTGCGTGGACACCACGCTGCAGGAGGCGGTGGACGACGACTTCCGCGGCCGCGTCTTCTCCGTCTACGACACCCTGTTCAACGTGACCTTCGTGGTCGCGCTGCTCCTCGGGGCGTTCCTGCTGCCGACCTCCGGGGTCAGCTGGCCGCTGCTCATCGCGATCGGCGTCGGGTACCTGCTCACCGCGGCCGCCTTCTCCCGCTGGGCCCGGTCGGGCGCCATGGAGCACCAGCGCGCCGGGAAGGCACCGCAGGGACTCCCTCAGCCGCCCAGCGCAACTCGCAGCTCCCGCCCGCAGGCGTAGCCGTGCCGGGGCCGCGGCTCAGGAGCGGGCGCGCCACCAGCTGAGCAGTTCCGCCTCGGCCTCCTCGGGGTCCAGCGGACCCCGCTCCAGCCGCAGGTCCTTGAGGAAGCGCCAGGCCAGACCGACCTCCGGGCCGGGGCCGATCTCCAGCAGCTCCATGATCCGGTTGCCGTCGAGGTCCGGGCGGATCCGGGAGAGGTCCTCCGCAGCAGCCAGCTCGGCGATCCGCTCCTCCAGGGAGTCGTAGGTCGCCGAGAGCGATGTCGCGCGCTTGCGGTTGCGGGTGGTGCAGTCCGAGCGAACCAGCTTGTGCAGCCGGGCGAGCAGGTCGCCGGCGTCGGTCACGTAGCGGCGCACCGCCGAGTCCGTCCACTCCCCGCGGCCGTAGCCGTGGAAGCGCAGGTGCAGGAAGGTCAGCCGGGAGACCGCCTCGATGACGTCCTTGGGGTACTTCAGCGCGGCGAGTCGCTTGCGCACCAGCTTGGCGCCGACCACCTCGTGGTGATGGAAGGAGACCCGCCCGCGGGCCTCGTGCCGGCGGGTGGCCGGCTTGCCGATGTCGTGCAGCAGCGCCGCCAGCCGCAGCACCAGGTCCGGTGACGGGGCGTCCGGGTCGGCCAGCTCCAGGGCGATCGCCTGGTCCAGCACGGTCAGGGAGTGGGTGTAGACGTCCTTGTGCTGGTGGTGCTCGTCGATCTCCATCCGCAGCGCCGCGAGCTCGGGCAGGACGACGTCGGCGAGCCCGGTGCCGACGAACAGCTCCAGAGCCGCGCGGGGCGCGGGGCTCAGCAGCGTGCGGGAGAACTCGTGCTGCACCCGCTCGGCGGTGATCCGGCCCAGCTCGGGGGCGAGCGAGGTCATCGCGGCGACCACCTCGTCGTCGGGCGTGAGGCCGAGCTGGGCGACGAACCGCACCGCGCGCAGCATCCGCAGCGGGTCGTCGGCGAAGGAGTCCACGGCCGCACCCGGCGTCCGCAGTCGCTTCGCGAGCAGGTCACCCAGCCCCCCGAAGGGATCGGTGACCGTGCGGTCGGGCCCGAGCGACACGGCCATCGCGTTGACCGTGAAGTCCCGGCGGGCCAGGTCGTCCTCCAGTGAGCTGCCCCAGGCGACCTCGGGGTTGCGCGACTCGCGGTCGTAGCGGTCGGCCCGGAAGGTGGTGATCTCGACCCGCTCGCCGCGCACCTCGGCCCCGACCGTGCCGAAGGCGATGCCGGTGTTCCACGTGGAACTGGCGAAGCCGCGCAGCAGCTCGAGGATCTGCTCCGGCCGCGCGTCGGTGGTCAGGTCCAGGTCACCCGCGCGCTGCACCTGCGCCGACCCCGCCCCGGACGACCCCGCCCCGGACGACCCCGCCCCGGATGACCCTGCCGCCAGCAGCGCATCGCGGACCGACCCGCCGACCAGGTGCACCTGGAAGCCGGCGGCGGTGAAGCGCTGCCCCAGTTCGACGAGCACCGGCGAGACGTCGACGAGCTCGCGCACCGTCTGCTGCACCGCCGGGGGGACGGGCAGGACGGGAGGACGACGCGACGGCTCTACGGACACGACCGCCGAGGGTAGTGGCCGCCCAGGCTGATGCCTCCGCGCGCGCTACCCTCCTGGCATGGCTGGGACGGGCGGGCGACAGCGCCCCGGCCGCCGGCTGCGCCGGGTCGACGAGACCTCGGCCGGAGGTCTGGTGGTCGCCGACGACGACGTCACGGGCCCGCGTGCGGCACTCATCGGCCGGACCGACCGCCGCGGTCGCCTGCTCTGGTCCCTGCCCAAGGGGCACATCGAGCAGGGCGAGTCGCCCGAGGACACCGCCGTCCGCGAGGTGGCCGAGGAGACCGGGATCATCGGTGAGGTGGTCGCCCCGCTGGGGATCATCGACTTCTGGTTCGTCGCGGAGGGGCGCCGGGTGCACAAGACGGTGCACCACTTCCTGCTGCGGGCCGTCGGGGGCGCCCTCTCCGACGCCGACGTGGAGGTCACCGAGGTCGCCTGGGTGCCGCTGACCGAACTGGGCGGGCGGCTGGCATACGCCGACGAGCGTGCGTTGGTGGAGCGCGCGCCGGGCCTGCTGGCCGACAGCGCGTGAGGCGGCGGGCCGCCGGCCGCGCCGACGGCCTCCCCCCGACCCCCTGCCCCCCGCTCCCGACGGTCCCATCCGGTG
>JAOPVN010000064.1 GCA_025966175.1 Modestobacter sp.
TCCGTACGGGGGGGGTGTCTGGACCGGTGGATCCCGGTCCCGGGTCGCCGCACCGACCGGCAGGACCGAGAGGAACGTCAGGCAGAGACAACTGCGGACGTCCGAGAACGAAGCAGAGGCGCAACAGCGACCGAGTGGGACCTTACGCTGTCGGCCGTTCGAATCCTCACAGGCACTGCCGCTCGATCGTCGAAGGGCCCAGGAGGCCGACAGTCCGGCGTGGGGTCGCGGGGTCACCACGGGCTCTGTGACTGTCCGAAGAGGGACGTGAACTCGGCCAACATGGCGGCGATGACGTGGCGGCGATGACGTGGCGGCGATGACGTGGCGGCGATGACGTGGCGGCGATGACGTGGCGGCGATGACGTCGGACTCGGCGTGTTCGAGCGGGGTGAGGCGGCGACCGGGCCGACTCTCGGGGAGAGCGACGGGGGCGGCAACGGTGTCGCCCTCTTCGGCGTCAGCACGACGCCGTCGCGGCGGTGGCCGTCGCTGACCGGGACGACGTCCGCGATCGGGTCCTCTGCCAGCAGCACCTCGGAGACCCCGGCCCCGGCCCTCGGTGACCCGGGCCCACGTCTCGGCGTGGTCGAGGCCGAGCTCCGACGCGGCGGGATCGGTCAGCAGCAGGTCCTCGGTGACCGCGAGGACCGGAGCCGTCGTCCGTCCGCGGGCGCGGAGGAAGGCCTGCAGCAGGCGGTGTTCGCCCTGCATGAGGTGGTCGGCCGCACGGTGGCCGGCCGGTCTCGAGCGCGGCGCCGATGCCGCACGTGCCCACTTCCTGTTTGTTGAAGCTGGAGCCGAATCGCATGCCGGACCGGTCGCACTCCGCGCTCAAGGCGGCCGTCGGAGACCCAGACCCAGACGACACGGCCCTGTCGGTCGGCGAGGGACAGGCAGGTCCGGCTGTCGGCGAGCCGGTCGGCCGTCCGCAGCAGAGCCGGCGCGGCCACGCGCAGGAACGGCGAGTCGTCGTCCGCACCGACGACCGGGGGGACGTCGAGTCGCGGGTCGACCCCGCCGCGCTGGAACTCCTCCCACGCGTCGACCGTCGACACCGGCCCCTCCTCCGCGTGCGTCCGGCTCCGCACTCGGCAGCGCTGCCGAGTACGGGCTGGGTCACATCCGGATGCGGTGTGCGATCTGTGAACAGGTCGGGGGGATGACGTCGTGGGCGGGTCGTCATCGCGGAGAGGCGCGACACTCGCGGTGATGGCGGATCGGGTTCCGTCGCGGCCGCCTGCCGGAGGAGGCTGGCGACCGCGCCTCGGTACGGGGCGCCCGGCTGCTCCGTTGCCGGCCCCGGGACCCGAGCACCCTCCCCGTCGAGTCCTGGCCGCCGAGTCCTGGCCGCCGGCTGACCGTCAGGAGGCTCGCATGCGACGAGCGGTTGCCACCTCGGCTCTGCCAGCGTGCCTGGTCGTGCTGGTCGTCGGAGGGTGCGCCGGCGACAAGGCGCCGGCTGCAGCCCCCACCGCGGACGTCACGACGGGATCCGAGTCGGCCGGCGGCGGGGAGGGCGAGCTCACCGCGCGCTTGGTCGACCCCGCGGGCAAGGAGGTCGGGACCGCCACCTTCTCCGACGCCGAGGGCGGCATGCGGGTGTCGGTCCAGGTGGAGGGCCTCCCGCCGGGGTTCCACGGGTTCCACGTCCACGCCATCGGCGCCTGCGAACCGAACAGCGCCAACCCGACCGACCCCTCCATGATCGGGGACTTCCTCTCGGCCGGGGGGCACATCGGTGCCGGAGCAGCCGATCATGGCGCCCACGCCGGTGACCTCCCGTCGCTGTACGTCAACCGGGCGGGCGCCGGCTCGCTCACGACCGTCACCGACACGCTCACTCGCGCCGACCTCATCGACGGCGACGGCAGCGCGGTCATGGTCCACGCCGGCCGCGACAACTTCGCGAACATCCCGGAGCGGTACGCGCCCGCCGGCCCGGACGTGATGACGCGCAACACCGGAGACTCCGGCGGTCGCATCGCCTGCGGCCCGGTGAAGGGCTGACCCATCTGCTCCACGAGCGCGGCGGAGCCCCTTGCGAAGCCAGCGACCGCCCCGCACCGTGAGCACATGCGCGGTGGGCGATGACCGGCCCGGACGAGGGTGCCGGGCGGTGGGAGTGGGCCGGCGCGGAGGGCCCGGTCCTGGTGTACCGGGACGACGCCGGGGCGCAGCGGTTCGTCCCCCTGGAGGGCAAGGACTCGCTGACCATCGGGCGCAGCTCCGGGTGTGACGTCCGGCTGGCCTGGGACGAACGGGTGTCCCGGGTGCACGTCGCGCTCGACGTGGTCGGGCACGACTGGACGCTCGTCGACGACGGGCTGTCCCGGAACGGCACGTTCCTCAACGGGGAGCGTCTCAACGGCCGGCGCAGGCTGCGCGACGGCGACACGTTCGTCCTCGGTTCGACGTCGTTCCGCTTCCGCAACACCAGCCGAGGGACGACCCAGCTGACCAAGGTGGGCGAGCAGCTGGTCACCGCGGCGTCGTTGTCCCCGACCCAGCGGCAGATCGTCATCGCGCTGTGCCGGCCCTACAAGCACGACGACCCGTACGCCACCCCGGCGTCCAACCAGCTGATCGCCGACGAGCTGTTCCTCAGCGTCGATGCGGTGAAGACCCAATTGCGCCTCCTGTTCCAGAAGTTCCAGATCGAGGACCTGCCGCAGAACCAGAAGCGCGTCAAGCTGGTCGAGCGTGTCCTCGGGCTCGGCCTGGTCAGCCGCAAGGACCTGTAGCGCCCTCCTGGACACGCCGGCCGCTCCCCGCCGCTCGTCCCCGTCCGCCGGTGCGTCGCGCGCCGCGGGTGTACACCGTCGACGCGGAGGTGGAGGTTCTCGACACCCAGGGTGGCTACTGACGGCGCGGGCGGACCTCGACAGTTGGAGCAGGACATCGCCGGGTCGTCCGGACCCGAGCAGCCTCACCTGGAAGGACCACCCACATGTTCCGTCCACCGGTTTCGCGTCGTTTCGTCGGGATCGCCTTCGCCGTCTCCATCGGTGCCGGCATCGGAGCGGGCACTGTCGGCGTCTGGTCGGTCGCGGGGGCGGACACGCCCCCGGTTCCCCGTGTCGGTACGGCCAGCGCCACCGCTCCGGCCGACGCGACTGCCTCGTCCCCGCTGACCATGGATCAGGCGACAGCGATCGCCACCCAGGCTTCTCCCGGACGCGTCGTCGAGGTCCAGGAGGACCGTGACCTCACGGGCCTCCGGTACGACGTGACGCTGGTGCACGAGAACGGCACCGCCACCGAGATCGAGGTGGATGCCGCCACCGGCCAGGTCGTGACCACCGAGCACGACGACGACTGGGACGGGAACTGAGCCAGGCCGACGACATCGGCGGCAACACGAGGGAACGAACCCAGGACCGGAACACGGTCCTGGGTTCGTTCTCGTGTGCCGATCGCCGGGGGCCGGCTCCGCGCACGCCGCCGAGCTCCACGCCCGGGCCACGAGCCAGGTCGGCGCCACCCTCACACCCACACCCGCCTCACCCCCGGCTCCTCCCGCTGCGCGAGCAGCGGGAGGAGCCGGGGGTGAGGCGGGTCAGGCGGAGGCCACCGCGGCGGCTGCCAGCTCGCCGACCGCGGCCCGGTCCAGCTTCCTCCGGGCGCCCCGCACGTCGTCCGTGATCACGGCGTCGACGCCGAGCTCGGCCACCCAGCGCAGGTCGCGACGACGGTTGACCGTCCAGAGCGTGACCCCCAGGCCCAGCCACCGCGCCGCCCCGACCGCCTGCGGCATGCGCCGCACACCGGCCAGCGGGAGGTGCACCTCGTCGTGCCCGTCCTCGTGGGCGCGCCGTACGAGCGCGGCGGCCGGAGTCGAGGTGTCGCCCAGCAGCGCGGTGCGCATGGGCAGGTCCGCGCACGCCGTGCGGATCACCGCGAGCAGGGCGGGGTCGAAGGACGAGACGGTGACGTCGGCACTGCCCGCGGCAGCGCCAAGCACGTCGGCCAGGGCGCGCGCGGTCCGTAGCGCGACGGCGACGTCGGTCACCGGCTTGGCCTCCACGACGATCTGAGAGCCGACGGGACGCTGCGCGGCAGCGAGCACCTCCGCCAGCGTCGCGACCCGATTCGGGCCGGCCACACCGAGCAGATCACTGCTCGTGCTCGCCGCCACGTCCAGACGTGCCCCGGTCCGGGTGAGCACGACCGGGTCGTGGGCGCAGACCAGCGTGCCGTCCGCGGTGAGCCGCACGTCGACCTCGACGCCGTCCGCACCCTGGCGCAGGGCCTCGGTCACCGCCGGCACGGAGTTCTCCGGACGCCCCGGGGCAGGGGACCCACGGTGTCCGAGGACCCGGACCCGGTCGCTCTCCCACCCCCACGGCAGGGTCTCCTCCGGGACGGCGACAGCCTGCCAATCGTGCGGGCCGAAGCCGTTGCTCGGGTACATGGAGGACCTCGTCTGCGTCTGCGGGGAATCCGTCAGCCGCAGCCTCGGCCGCCGCGAGGTGCGCCGGCAGCCACCGCAGGGGTGGTCGGCAGCCGCACGAGGTGTCGTCCCTGACGACCTAGGTGGACCCTGCCCCGGCGGCGGGGACCTGTGGCCCACCTTGGTGGTGGACGTGCACACCCTGAACGGCGTCGCCCCACCCCTCGGGTGTCTGATTCCTCGCCCTTCCTGGATCGAGAGTTCTGTCAGGCCGATCGCCGGCCGGGGACACGAGGGTGGCGGACCAGATGACGAACTCGACCAGGCACAGCACGGCGACGAGGACCGGCCTCTCCGCGGTGCGGACGACGATGGGCGAGACCGTGCTCACCTCGCCCGCCCGGCTCTGCTTCATCGTCGAGGAGAAGTACGAGAACGACGTGATGCCGGGCGCCGTCGCCGACGTGCTGGAGTCCTGGGGGCACCGGGTGGACGTGCTGCGGCCGAACGCCATGGTGGCGGACCTCTGGGACATCCTCCCCGCGGACTCTGCGGCGTACGACGCGTTCGTGCTGAAGACCGTCTCCTCCGGCCCGGGCCTGAGCCTGATCGACGCCGCCGGGGCCGCCGGCATCACCACGGTGAACGACTACCGGGCGATCCGGCTGGCCCGGGACAAGGCGGTCGCCGCCGTCCGCGCCAGGGCCGCCGGCATCCCGTTCCCGAAGACCTACTTCGCGTCCCATGCGGCCCTGCTCGAGCAGATCCCGAGGAGCATGTACCCCCTGGTGGTCAAGCCCAACAACGGCAGCTCCTGCGAGCGGGTGCTCCGCGTGGACAGCCCGGAGGAGCTCGCGCGGCTGGACCTCGACGACAGCGGCCACCTGCTCGCGCAGCCGTACCTGAAGAACCCCGGCCACGACCTGAAGCTCTACAACACCGGCGACGAGGTGTTCGCCGCGGTGCGGCGCTCGCCGTTGCACCCCGGCGCCGACGTCGTCGAGGAGGCGATCCCCGTGACCCCCCAGCTCCGGTCCCTGGCCCTCGCGGTCGGTCGGGCGTTCGGGCTGGACATCTACGGCATCGACGTCGTCGAGACCCCGCAGGGCCCCGTCGTCCTGGACGTCAACGACTTCCCCAGCTTCGGCATGGTCCCCGAGGCGGCCCATCGGCTGGCACGCACCGTGCTGCGGGTCACCCGGCGCAGCGCCAGGGCCGGCAGCCACGCCCAGTTCCACTCCACCTTCGCTCCCGTTCTGGAGGCCACGGCATGAACATCCACCTGCTCGCCGACTCGTACCTCAACCCCGTCCTCAGCACCGTCATGGAGGAGCTGGCCCGGCAGCACGAGGTCGCGGTCCACGACTCCCGGACCCTTCCCGCCGGCTACGGCTGGGAGCCCGGCATGCAGGAGCCGGCGGACGTCGTCCTGCTCAAGTCCCGCTCTCCGGAGGCGAGGCGGGTCGCGCAGACGGCGGAGCGCTTCGGCAGCCTGGTCGTGAACTCCCCAGCCGCGACCGCGGCGGCGCTGGACCGCGCGGTCACGGCGGAGGCGCTGGACCGCGCCGGCGTGCCGGCCCCCCGCAGCTGGTCCGTCCCCGCACTGCGCCTCCTGGCCTATGGATCGGCGCTGCCGTGGCCGATCGTCGTCAAGAGCCGCACCAGCTCGCGCCGCGACCTCGTGCGCCTGGTGAGCAGCCGGGCGGAGCTCGTCGAGATGCTCCCCGAGTGGGGCGACGAACCGGTCGTCGCGCAGGAGTTCGCGGTCAACGACGGATTCGACATCAAGGTGTGGGTGATCGGCGCGGAGCTGTCCGCGGCCCGTCGTCGCAGCGCCCTGGAGTCCACCGACAAGAGCTCCGACGAGATCCTGGACCCGGCCGACCTCCCGGCGGACTGGACCCGGGCAGTGCGGGGCGCCGGAGCGGCCCTGGGCCTGCAGTTGTACGGCGTCGACCTGCTGATCACCAGGGGCCGTCCGGTCGTGGTGGACGTCAACCCCTTCCCGGGGTTCCGCGGCGCCCGCGAGCCCGCGGACTCCCTGCTCCGCTTCCTCTCCACCGTTGCGGCCACCAGGATGGTGCTGGCGTGAGCACCCGGACGGGGCCGGCGAGGCCCAGCGTGACCGGCGCGTTCGAGGCGCTCGACGGCCACCTCGCGCGGCAGGGCACCGACCGGGCCCGGCCCCCGCTGCGGTACCTGCGTCGCAAGCCCGGGCGTGGGCTCGTCGCGGTCTTCGGCCCGGGGGACCGGGGGGACATCTACACCGTCACCGTCGACGAGCGGTCCCTGCTCGAGGTGCCAGCAGGCGAGGCGGCCCCGTCGGGCCCCACGGTCCGCCAGTTCCCGGACGACCCGAACCTGCCATACCTGGACACCGTCATGGCGCCGTCCGGGCACCGCGTCCTCGCGGACGCGCTGGAGTCGATCGCGCGACGGGTCCACGATGTGCCACCCGACTGGCACCGGCTGGACGTCACCGCCGAGCCCGTTCGGTACAAGCCGGGGGACCGGTGCGTGATCCGCTACCGGATGGGCTTCGGCGACCCGGCGGCCGCCGGGGGAGCGGGCACCGTCGCGAGGACGTGCACCCTCGTGGCGAAGCTCTACCAGGACGTGCACGAGGCGCACGCCGCCGATGACCTGCTGACCCGGCTGCGCGCCCGGGCTGCGGTCGACTGGACCGCCCGGCCGCTCGGCGTGGTGCCGGGGCTGCCGCTGGCGCTGACCGAGGACCTCGGGAGCAGCCGCGACCTCGTGCCGGCGCACTCGGGCCTGCACGTCGTGCACCCCGGGTCCGAGGACGCGTTCGAGGTGATCGGCCGGGCTGCCCGAGCCCTCGCCGAGCTGCACACCAGCGGCCTGGAGACCGCCGACCTGAAGCGGCGCACGGGAGCCGACGAGGCCGGTAAGGCGGCGAAGCGCGCCGGCCTGCTCGAGCAGTACGTCCCGGACTCGGCCCCGGAGGTCCGGCGGGTCACCGGCGCGCTGTGCGCCACCCTGGCGGGTCTGCCGGCGGACACCGTTCGTCCCGGGCACGGGAGCTACAAGCCGAGTCAGCTGATGGTCCGGGACGGCGCCGTGTTCCTCGTGGACTTCGACCAGTTCTGCCTGGCCGACCCCGCCCTCGACGTCGGGTACTTCCTTGCCTACCTGCGGCCCGCCGGGTTCTGGTACCACCGGGCCGGTCGGCGGGCGTGGTTCGAGGCGGCCGCCGACGCATTCCTCACGACGTACCTCCACCGCCTCGCCGAGCGCGGGGAGTCCGCGGCGACCTGTGCGGGCATCGCCGGCCGCGCTCCCGTGTTCGAGGCCGCGCTGCTCCTCAAGATCGCGGCGCGCCGGGCCAACCGCCTGCACAGCCCACGAGCCGGGGAGGTGGCGGCGGTGCTCGACGAGGTCTCCCGCTCGCTCGGGCTAGCCGAACGTCGAGGCGGGCAGATCAGGGGCCGATCCTGAGGGAGTCCCGGATCCGCTGGTACGTGGGCCGGTTGCTCTCGAAGGTGTCCGGAGGAGCGAAGAACGCGAGGAGCACCGTTCCACCGCTGGCCGGCTGGACGACGTCGACCAGCACGTGCAGACGGGTCCGTGGGTCCGCGGGGTCGGACGCGACGGCCTCCATCTCGTCGGCCGGGGCGCCGGCCACCGTCACCTCGCGGAGCGCCGGCTCGAACTGCGTGGTGGTGGGCAGGAACGGTGCCATCGACCCGCGGAGGGTGTCGGCATCGGAGGTGTCGAACGTGGCGGCCAGGGTGTACACGTACAGCCAGACGGCGTCGGATGAGCCGGACCGCACGGTTCCCGTCGTGCCTGCCCAGGCCTCGGGCGTCCGGGTGAAGAACAGCTGGGCGGCTGCGCTCGGGTCAGGTCCCAGGACGACGTCGCTGGCGGGCCCCACCACCGC
>JAOPVN010000622.1 GCA_025966175.1 Modestobacter sp.
CTGCACGCCACGGGTGAGCGCCGCGAGGAGGTCTGCACGATCTGCGTGGGGTCGGCCACCGGCACGATCTACTTCGGGCCCGAGGGTCACCTGCACGGCCGCCGGAGCGCCTGAACCGACGACCACCCGGCGGCTGCTCCTCCAGGAGTACCGCGAGTTCGCCCAGGCCGCCGTCTTCGCCTACCGGGAGCGGCTCGTCGTCCCGCCGTGAGCAACCGCGCGCAGCAGTCGTCCACAGGTCAGCGCCGAACGAGGGCTCACACCCCGAGCTGCGCCAGCGGACCGAGGTCCTTGTCCAGATGTCGGAGCAGGGCCGAGCGGACCCGCTCGTCGCCGGCGCGGACCACCCGCTCCGGACGACGCCGCACACGCTGTTGCTCCCGCACATCGGCTACGTCACCGCCGAGGGGTACGAGACCTTCTCCGGCGACGCCGCCGAGGACGTGCTGGCCTTCCGCGCCGGCCGCCGGTCCGCGAGCTCCAGTAGCCGGCGGCCTACCGCCGCGCCGGCTCGGCGAGCAGGCGGTGGACGAGCTGGATCGCGATCGAGCCCTCACCGACGGCGGACGCCACGCGCTTCACGGACCCGTGTCGGACGTCCCCGACTGCGAGGACTCCCGGGATGCTGGTCTCCAGCTCCAGGGGACGGCGACCGAGCGCCCGGAGCGCCTCGGCACTCAGATCCGGTCCGGTCAGGACGAAGCCACCCGCATCGCGCTCGACCGTCGGGGGCAGCCACTCGGTGTGCGGCCGGGCCCCGATCATCAGGAAGAGGCCGCGGGCGCTGACCGTCTCCTCCTCGCCGCTCGCACGGTCGCGCAGCACCAGGTGTTCCAGCCACCCGTCGCCACCGCCGTCGACGACCTCGGTCCCCGTGCGGACCTCGACGTTCGGCGTCGCCTCGATCTGCCGCACGAGGTACCGCGACATCCCGGCGTCGAGCGTCGCAGCCCGCACCACGAGGGTGACCCGCCGGGCGAAGTGGGCCAGGTGCACGACGGCCTGCCCGGCGGAGTTCGCGCCCCCGACGACGTAGACCTCCTCCCCCGACGCGAGCGGCGCCTCCGAGGCCGCAGCGCCGTAGAACACGCCGGCCCCCCGCAACGCCTCGAGCGACTGCACGCCGAGGAGGCGATAGCTGGCGCCCATCGCCAGGACCACCGCGCGAGCCAGCACGACCCCGCCGGTGTCCAGGGCCACGACGATGCCGTCCTGCTCCCGCGCCAGATGCGTGACCCGCTGCATGAAGGCGAAGCGTGCACCGAAGACCCACGCCTGCTCGTAGGCCCGCCGGGCCAGCTCCCCGCCGCTGACGCCACGGGGAAAGCCGAGGTAGTTGCGGATCGATGAACTCGACGTGGCCTGCCCGCCCAGGCCGCCCGAGTCGATGACCAGGGTGCGCAGCCCCTCGGAGGCGCCGTAGACGCCCGCGGACAGGCCGGCGGGTCCGCCGCCGACGATCACGATGTCGTACAGGTCCCGGCCCGGATCGACCGAGGACCCCGACGCCCTCGCGATGTCCGCGTCGCTGGGGTCCTCCAGGATCGTCCCGTCGGGCATGACGAGGAGCGGGAACCGCCGCGCGCCCGCCCCGGCGAGGAGGGCACGCCCCTCGTCGGAGCCGGCCAGGAGGAACCGGTGGGGCAGCGCGCAGCGCTCGAGCACCTCGCGCAGCTCGTACGCCCGACCGGACCAGCTCTCCCCCACCACGTCCACCGCGTAAGGAACGCAGCGCCGCGCCTCCGCCCAGGTGAGCAGGAAGCTGGAGATCGCCAGGTGGAACTGCTCGTCCGGCGGCTGTGCGGGCCGGATCAGGTAGTGGTCCATGCGTCCACGGGAGATCGCGTCGAAGATGGCGTCGCCGGTCCTCGCGTCCCCGAGATGGCCCCACCTGACGAGCAGGACGCGCAGCGCGTGCGGGAACGTCCGCCGCACCTCCGCCAGCAGCGCCGTGCCGGGTGCGCCCGCGAGCACCTCGCCGGCGAGCACCAGGGCGACCTGCTCACCGGCCGCCGCGAGCCGCTCCAGGGTGGTGAGGGCCTCGCCCGTCGAGCTCAGGCAGCAGACGCGGTAGTCGGGCTCATACCGGTTGCGCAGCTCCCGCTCGACGTCGCCCAGCAGGTCGGGGTCGTCCTCGACTGCGACGAGCAGGGGGGTGCTCATTCCCGCCGGGCCGGTCGTCGAACAGTTGTCGACCACGTCCGGAAGCGTAGGAGCGGACCACCGACGCCACCAGGGTCGAGAGCACGCCGCGCCCGACCCGCTCGGCTCATCGAACGCGGCGGGCTCACGCCAGTAGGCGACGAACGCCCTCTGGACGACGTCCGACGAGCCGGACGACGCCGAACGCCCTGCTCCCGAACGCCCTGCTCCCGCACATCGGCTACGTCACCGCCGAAGGTACGAGGCCTTCGCAGCCACGCGGTCGAGGACGTGCTCGCCTTCGCGCCGGTCGCCCGGTCCGCGAACTGAAGGCCGCTGGTCTGCGGCCGCACTGGCCCGGCGTCCTCAGCGACCGATCTTCGC
>JAOPVN010000077.1 GCA_025966175.1 Modestobacter sp.
CCCCGCCAGATCTTGGCCAGCGCCGCCCGGTCGATGTTCCAGCCGTACTCCTCGGCGCCGGCGGCGATCTGGTCGAAGCCCTGCGCGTAGGCGACCACCTTCGACGCGTACAGCGCCTGGCGGACCGACTCGATGAAGGCGTCGCGGTCCGACACCTGCTCGTCCCACTCCCGGCCCGGGCCGGGCAGCACCTTCTGCGCGGCCTGACGCTGCTCCCGGTGGCCGGACAGCGCCCGGGCGAACACCGCCTCGGCGATCCCGCTGACCGGCACGCCGAGATCGAGCGCGGACTGCACGGTCCAGCGTCCGGTGCCCTTCTGCTCGGCCTCGTCCACCACGACGTCGACGAACGGCTTGCCGGTCTCGGCGTCGGTGTGCCGGAGGACCTGGGCGGTGATCTCGACGAGGTAGCTCTCCAGGTCGCCCTCGTTCCAGCTGGCGAAGACGTCGCCGATCTCGGCCGGGGTCAGCCCCAGCCCCTGGCGCAGCAGGTCGTAGGCCTCGGCGATGAGCTGCATGTCGGCGTACTCGATGCCGTTGTGCACCATCTTCACGAAGTGCCCGGCGCCGTCGGTGCCGACGTGGGTGCAGCACGGCTCGCCGTCGACCACGGCGGCGATCGACTCCAGCAGCGGCCCCACCAGCGCGTAGGCCTCGTCGGAGCCGCCGGGCATGATGCTCGGCCCGTTCAGCGCGCCTTCCTCACCGCCGCTGATTCCGGTACCGACGAAGTGCAGGCCCTGGGCGGTGAGGGCCTTGTCCCGCCGGATGGTGTCGGTGAAGCGCGCGTTGCCGCCGTCCATCAGCACGTCGCCCTCGTCCAGCAGCGGGGCGATCTCGTCGATGACGGCGTCGGTGGCCGCGCCGGCCTGCACCATGATGATGATCTTGCGGGGACGCTGCAGCGCGCCGACGAACTCCTCCATCGAGCCGGTCGGTACGAAGTCGCCTTCGTCGCCGTGTTGCTGGACGAGTGCGTCGGTGCGCGCCTTGCTGCGGTTGTGCAGCACCACCTCGTGGCCGTGCCGAGCCAGGTTGCGGGCGAGGTTCGCCCCCATGACTGCCAATCCGGTGACGCCGATCTGATCGCTCATGGGAAAGACCCTGCCGCATCGCCCGCCGCCAAGCCAGGCCGGCGTCCGGCGGCCCCTCCGCAGGGCCTGCCGCGAGCCTGCGAGCGGTGGGGTTGAGGCCCCCTTTCAGGGGCCCGCCCTGAGCTGGCGAAGGGTGGGGGGAAGGGGGTCCTTCTGCCTTCTTCAGCCGATGCCGAGGTCTCGGCGCAGCTTGGCGACGTGCCCGGTGGCCTTCACGTTGTAGGCGGCCTTCTCGATGCGGCCCTCGGCGTCGATGATGAACGTCGAGCGGATCACCCCGACGACGTCCTTGCCGTACAACTTCTTCGGGCCGTAGGCGCCGTAGGCGGTCAGCACCTGCTTCTCGGGGTCGGAGACGAGCGTGATCGCCAGCTTCTCCTGCTCCCGGAAGCGGTGCAGCTTCTCCGGGGAGTCGGGGGAGACGCCGATGATGTCCAGCCCGGCCTCGGCGAGGTCCCCGGCGGCGGCGGTGAAGTCGACGGCCTGGGTGGTGCACCCCGGGGTCAGCGCCGCCGGGTAGCAGTAGACGATCACCCGTCGGCCCCGGTAGCCGGCCAGTGACACCGGGTTGCCGTCGGCGTCGGGGAGGGTGAACTCCGGCGCGGGGTCACCGGGGGCGAGGCGGACGGGTGCGACGTCGGTCTCGGTCATGGTCCGCATCGTGCCGCACCCAGGTGACCATTCCCAAGCCGGCCACCGTGAGGTCACCCCTTGAGGAAGGTGAACCGCACGTGCCGGGACGGGTTGTCGATGTTCGTGTCGACGAAGCAGATGCGCTGCCAGGTGCCCAGGGCGAGCCGTCCCTCGAGCACCGGCACGCTGGCGTGCGGTGGCACGAAGGCCGGCAGCACGTGGTCGCGACCGTGCCCGGAGGCGCCGTGCCGGTGCCGCCAGCGGTCGTCGCGGGGGAGCAGCACCTCCAGCTGGGCGAGCAGGTCGTCGTCACTGCCGGCGCCGGTCTCGATGATCGCGATCCCGGCCGTCGCGTGCGGCACGAACACCTGGAACAGCCCGTCTCCCTCGTCGCGGACGAACTCCGCGCACTCGTCGGTGAGGTCGACGACGGAGGGCACGCCCCCGGTCCGGACGGCACGCAGCTCCGATCGCATGGGGAGATGGTGCAGCAGCAGGCGCGGTCGAGGAGACCAGGGCCCCACTAAGCTGCCGTCACGTGACCCGCCCCGACGGCCGTGCGGCCGACCAGCTCCGTCCGGTGACCATCACCCGAAACTGGCTCGACCACGCCGAGGGCTCGGTGCTGGTCGAGTTCGGCCGCACCCGGGTGCTGTGCGCGGCCAGCGTCACCGAGGGCGTGCCCCGGTGGCGGCGCGGCTCGGGGCTGGGCTGGGTCACCGCCGAGTACTCGATGCTGCCGCGGGCCACCCACACCCGCAGCGACCGCGAGTCGGTCAAGGGCAGGATCGGCGGCCGCACGCACGAGATCAGCCGGCTCATCGGCCGCTCGCTGCGCGCCTCCATCGACCTGGCCGCGCTGGGGGAGAACAGCATCGCGCTGGACTGCGACGTCCTGCAGGCCGACGGCGGCACCCGCACCGCCGCGATCACCGGCGCCTACGTGGCCCTCGCCGACGCGGTCAGCTGGCTGGGGGAGCGCGGCAAGCTGGCCAAGCCCACCGCCATCGCCCAGTCGGTGGCCGCAGTCAGCGTCGGCGTCGTCGACGGCGAGCCACGGCTGGACCTCGCCTACGAGGAGGACGTCAAGGCCGACACCGACATGAACGTGGTGTGCACCGGCGACGGCAGCTTCGTCGAGGTGCAGGGGACGGCGGAGGGTGCCGTCTTCGACCGGGCGACCCTGGACCAGTTGCTGGACCTCGCGGTCACCGGTTGCTCCGAGCTGACCCTGCTGCAGCAGATCGCGCTGGAGAAGTGAGCACCCGGCTGCTGCTGGCCACCCGCAACGCGGGCAAGCTCGCCGAGCTGCAGCGGCTGCTGGCCAGCGCCGTCCCCGGCGTCGAGGTGCTCGGCCTGCGCGACGTCCCGGAGTACCCCGAGGCACCGGAGACCGGCGCCACCTTCGAGGAGAACGCGCTGCTGAAGGCGCGGGAGGCGGTCCGGTACACCGGACTGCCGGCGGTGGCCGACGACTCCGGGCTGACCGTCGACGCCCTCAACGGCATGCCCGGCATCTTCTCGGCTCGCTGGTCGGGTCGGCACGGGGACGACGAGGCGAACACCGCCCTGCTGCTGGGGCAGCTCGCCGACGTGCCCGACGAGCGGCGCGGAGGCGCCTTCATCTGCGCGGCGGCACTGGTGACCCCCGAGGGCGCCGAGCACGTGCTGCGCGCGGAATGGCGCGGCCGCGTGCTCCGCGAGAAGCGCGGCAGCAACGGCTTCGGTTACGACCCGGTGTTCGTGCCCGCGGGCCTGGAGCTGACCTCCGCCGAGCTCGAGCCCGCCGAGAAGGACGCGATCAGCCACCGGGGGCAGGCGTTCGCGGCGCTGCTGCCGGTGATCGGGAAGGTGCTGGGTGGTCGGTGAGGTGCTGGGTGGTCGGTGACCGCTCAGCGGCCGGCGGTCCAGTCGATGAACCACAGCGAGAACGCGGTCATCGCCGGGGAGAAGGACAGCACCAGGAACGCGGCGACCACCCGGTCGGCCCGCCAGTAGTTGCGCAGCCGGACCCCGCGGCTCCAGCCACGGCTGCGGCCGACGTTGAGCGCCCGCTGGGCCACCGCCGCCTCCTGCTCGGCCGTCAGTGCGCGGGAGTGCGTCGCCTGCCACGCCTCCACCCGGGCCCAGCCGGGAGCGAAGCCGCAGCCCAGGGCCAGCAGCGCCGCCCCGCCGAGCACCGGCAGGAACGCGCTGTGGTCCATGAACACCAGGCCCGCGGCGGCGGCGCCGGCCACGAACCCGGCAACGGTCACCGCGCCCAGGCAGAACACCGGCCCGAACGCGGCGATCAGGATCAGATAGCCGGGCAGCAGCACCTCGTGCAGCGACCGGTTGGTCGCGAGCAGCACGGCGGTCTCGACGGCGAGGACGGTCGCGCAGACCAGCAGCACCCGGCGCATCGGCACCCGGGGCGGCGCGACCCCCGACGTGGCCAGCCGCATGCGTGCCTCGGCGAAGCTCTCCGCCTCGGTGGGAGAGGCGCCGGTCCTCACCCGTCCGGGTGAAGGGGTCGGGCGGGCCGGGCGCTCACCCGCTGCCGGTTCTTGCGGAAGGCTTGCGGTTGCCTGGCGGCCGCCCTGCGGTTGTGCGCCCAGGGTCGGAGCTGCCGGCGGGAGCACCCCTGGTCGGCACCGACCTGAGGAGTGACGTGAACGCCAGCAGCACCAAGCGAATCGCCCGGCGGGTGTCCGTGGCCAAGGTCATGGGGTCCGTGGGGATCGTCGGCGCGGCCGCCGCGGTCGCCGGCCTCGGCACCTTCGGCGCCTTCACCGACAGCACCGCACCGGCTCCGGTCTCGATCCAGTCCGGCATCGTGTCCATCGACCTGGCGGCCGGGGACGGCACGGCGACCGTGCCCCTGGCCTTCGACGGCGTCGTCCCGGGCGCTTCGGTCACCCGCGCGCTGAACCTGGTCAACGACGGCGACTCGGACCTGTCCGCGGTGCGCCTGGCCACCGTGGCGACCGAGTCCAGCGTGATGGACACCGACGCCGTCCACGGCCTGCAGATGACCGTGCTGTCCTGCCCGGTGGCCTGGACCAGCGACTTCACCTGCGCCGTCCCCGCCACCGAGCTGCTGGCCCCGGGCCCGGTCATCGACGACGCCGAGCTGAGCGACCCCGCGAGCCTGGCCGCCGGCGTCACCGACCACCTGGCCGTGACGCTGTCGCTGCCGGCCAGCGCAGGGGACGCGTTCAAGGACCAGTCCAGCGAGCTCGCGCTGACCTTCTCCGCGACCCAGCGGGACGGCGCCACCCGCTGACCCGCGCCGGGCGGCGTCCTCGCCCCGACCAGTGCGGCGGAGGCCGTCCCGGCCCACGGCTAGCGGGCGGGCTCCTCCGGCGGCTGCCGGAAGACGTGCCCGCGCGCGAGCACCGGGCCGAGGACGTCGTCGTCCAGGTAGAACTCGGCCTCGTCCGGTGCGGCCAGCAACGGGCGCGGCGCCGTGCCGGGGTAACCGAGGGCGCGGCGCACCACGGGGTTCATGAAGTAGGCCCCGGCGACGGCGAACGTGAAGCGATCGGCGAGCGAACGGTCCAGGTCCGCCAGCCACCCCAGGCCGGCGACCGGCTCCGGGACCGTGCCGATCACCGCCAGCACGGCGTCGGCCAGCTCCGGCCGGGCGGCCAGCGCCCGGTCGATCCACTGCCCGTGTACCTCCGCGGCGCTCGCCGACGGCAGCCCGCTCCCCCCGGGGATGAGCGTGTCCGCGAGGGCGGCCAGGCCGGCCCGCTGCGCGTCGTCGAGGACCTGCACCGCCCCGGTCATGCGCCCACCACCTGGTGGCGCGCCTGCTCGACGAGGTGGCTGGCCGTGCGCTTGGCGAGTGCACAGATCGTCGCGCCGACGTTGACCCCGGTGGAGGTGGGGAAGACGCTGCCGTCGATGACGTAGAGGTTCGGGACGTCGTGGCTGCGCCCCCAGCGGTCCACCACCGACGTGGCGGGGTCGTCGCCCATCCGCGCCGTCCCGGTGTTGTGACCCGACGTGTGGTTCCGCCCGGCCACCCAGGACCGGGTCGCGCCCGCGGCCTCGTGTGCCTCGAGGGTCCGGGCCAGGTTGAAGTCCACGATCCGCCGGGTGTTCTCCGAGACCCGGTAGTGGATCTTGGGGGCGGGCAGCCCGTCGGAGTCGGTCAGCTCGGTGCTGAGCGTGACCTGGTTCTGCTCCTCGGGGAGGTCCTCCGGGACGATGTGCCACTGCATCAGGTGGCCGATCGACGTCCGCATCTCCTCGGCCGAGCCCTCCCCCCAGAACCCACCCTCGGCGAGGCTGGTCGGTCCGGTCCACTTGTCGACCGCCTCCAGCGGACCGCCCACCGGGATCAGCGACCACTTCGCCCCGCGCACGAAGCCGCGGCTCGCGTCGGTCTCGTAGAACTGCATGGACCCGATGTGCTCACCGGCCGGCCCGAGCCAGTCCTCCAGCTCGTCGTCGTAGACGCCGACGGTGGAGGCGTAGGGGTGCACCATCAGCCGCTTCCCGACCAGACCGGAGGAGTTGGCCAGCCCGTGGGGGAACCGACGGGAGGTCGACATGAGCAGCAGCCGCGGCGTCCCGATGCCGTTCGCGGCCATCAGCACCACGGACGCCGGCTGGAAGTGCTCCTGGCCGTCGCGGAAGTAGACCGCGCCGGTGGCCAGGCCCCGCTCGTCCACGGTGATCTCCGCGACCCGGGCCCGGGTGATGACGGTCAGCCCCCGGGTGATGGCCGCGGGGAAGTGCGTGACGTCGGTGGAGGCCTTGGACCCCTGCGGGCAGCCCATCCGGCAGATGCCGTAGCGGACGCACTGTTCCTGCTCGCCGTACTTGCGGGTGGGGATCGCGTTGGTGCCCGGCCACCAGTGCCAGCCCAGCTTGTTCATCCCGTGCGCCATGGTCAGCCCGGTGCGGTGGATCGGTGCCGGGTCCAGCGGGACGGCGAACCCCGGGGGATAGGCGGGGTTCCCGTCCAGCCCCGAGACGCCCATCTCCGCCTCCACGGCCTGGTACCAGCCGACGAGCTCGGCGTAGCTGATCGGCCAGTCGTCGGCCACCCCGTCGAGGGTGCGGACCCGCAGGTCGGAGGGGAGCGCCCGGGCCCAGATGCCACCGTAGAGGACGCTGGACCCGCCGACGCCGTTGTACATGAACAGCGGCAGGTCGCTCTCGGAGACGTCGAGGGGATAGTCCTCCCGCCGGCGGCGGACGTTCGGGTCCGGGTACCAGTTGCCCGAGCCCAGGACCTCGTACTCGGGCTTGTTCCCCGGCAGGTTGCCCGGGTCCACCCACTCGCCCTGCTCCAGGCAGACGACCCGCAGGCCGGCGTCGGTGAGGTGCCGCGCGGCCACGCCCGCCGACATGCCGGCACCGATGATGAGCACGTCCGCGACGTTCCTCGAATCGCTCATGATGGTTCCTCACTCATGATCGGGTGACCCGTTGCGGTCAGGGACGACGGGGGCACACCGGCCCGCACGTGCTGACTCCACGGCTCGTCGCCGGTCTGGGCCGGACCTCCCGTGTCGGCCGCGGCGTGCACGTGCAGCGCGACGAGCTGGTCCTGACAGGCGTCCGCCAGGGGATAGGGCTCGGGGCCCTCTCCGCGACGCCAGCGCCCGGTCGCGTCCAGGCAGGTGGCGATCGCGATCTCCTCGTCGGACAGCCGGGCCCCGGGGAAGGGGTTCCGGTAGAGGACCTGCCCGGCCCAGGTCAGCGCGTCCAGGCCGGCGCCCTCGAGGTTCCCGTCGAGCCCGATCTGGCGGCGCACGATCGGCGCGCTCAGCGGGGACCCGTCCGGCGCCGCCCAGGTCACGTCCTCGCCGACCAGCTCGCCGTGGTCACCGCGGAGCACGAAGTGCCGGCGGCGGAGCGGGTTGAACCACTGGCCGTCGGTGAAGTCGTAGACGCCGGTCCGCCCGGCTGCCTGCAGCAGCGCGATCGTGTGGTCACTCGGCCGGACGGCGGGCTCGGCGGGCCAGCCGTCCCGGTCCGGGCCCTCCAGCAACGGCCGGACGTCCCGCACCGCCTGGATCCGGACGGGTTCCGCGCCCAGGCCGAGGAGAGCGCGGATCAGCGCGACCCCGTGGTAGTCGTGGGTCCAGGACACGTGGACCGCGCCGACCGCGCCGAGCACCCCGAGCTCGACCAGGGCGCGCACCGCGGCGAAGAACGGCAGGAACGGGTGCTGCTCGGCCACCTGCACCAGGCCGCTGGCGCCCACGGCCCCCCAGAGCTCCCGCAGGCCCTCGACGTCCCCGGCCGGCGGCGTCTCGGCGAGCACCACCGTGCCGTGCTCGACGAGCGACTGCACGACGCCGGGGTTGGCCTCGCGGGGCACCGAGGTGACGACGACCTCGGGAGCGGCGTCGGCGAGGAGCTCCCCGATGCCGGCGAAGGTTGCCACGCCCCACTGGCGGCCGAGACGGGCTGCCACCTCCGGACGCCGGACCACCACACCCACGCACTCGAACCGGGTGGGCAGCAGGCGGGCGAGTCGGAGGTAGAAGTCCGCCCGCCAGCCGTGCCCCACGATCCCGAACCGCACGGGGGGGCCGGTCGGCGTCACGGGACGAGGACCTCCGGTCACGGGACGAGGACCGCCCGGGCGCGGACGCGGCCGGCCTTGAGGTCGGTCAGGGCCGTGTTCGCCTCCGCGAGCGGGTACGGCTCGGTCAGGGAGCGCAGTCGTCCCGCGGCGGCCAGGTCCAGGACCTCCAGCATCTCGCGCCGGTTGCCGAGCACCGAGCCGACGACGGTCTTCTCGTCGCCGATGTCCATCGGGCCGACCGTCTCGCCGACGCCGAGCACCACCCGGCCGCCGGGCCGGATGATCCGCAGCGCCTCGCTGACCGCCGCCGCCGACGGAGCGAACACGATGGCGGCGTCCACGGTGGCATCCGGCAGCGCGTCCGGGCTGTAGGACCGGACCGCGCCGAGCTCCTCCGCGACCGCCTGGTGGACGGCGCTGCGGGTGACGGCGTACACGTCCGCGCCGGTGAGGCGGGCCATCTGGATGACCATGTGCCCGACCCCGCCCACCCCGAGGACCGCGACCTTCTGCCCGGGGGAGAGCCGGGCCTTCTTCACCGATCCGTACGCGGTGATCCCGGGACAGAACAGCGGCGCCGCCTCGACGTCGCTGAGCGCGTCGGGGACCGGGTAGACGTAGGCCGCATCGGCCAGCATGGACTCGGCGTACCCGCCGTCCCGCGTCTCGCCGGTGATCTGCCGCTGGCGGCAGAGGTTCTCCTTGCCGGTCAGGCAGTAGGCGCAGTGGCCGCACGTCGACCAGATCGGCTGGACGCCCACCCGGTCGCCCACGGCCACCCGCCTCACGCCGTCCCCGAGTGCGGTCACCAGCCCCACCACCTCGTGGCCCGGGATGATCGGCAGGAACGCCGGGGTGGCCGGCAGCCAGTCCCCCTCGACCATGTGCAGGTTCGACCGGCACACGCCGGTGGCCAGGACCCGGATGACGACCTCGCCCGGGCCGGGCACGAGCTCGGCGGACTCCTCCCACTGCAGGGGGGCCTCCTCGGCCGGCCCCGCCTTCCGAAGCACCATTGCCTTCACTGCGTCAGCTCCTCTTTCCGGCTCTCGTCCGGGTCGGGTCTCCAGCCGGGTGCGGGTTCGTCCCGCATGTCCAGGTGGGGCCGGCCGCGCTGCCACCCGCGGGCGGCAGCGCGGCGGGCCCCGGTGGGATCAGGCGGAGGGGGGCGTGAGGATGCCCCGCTTCACCAGCCGGTCGATGTTGCCCTCGCGGCGGGTCGCCTCCCGCGCCAGCCAGCCCTCCTGCGGCAGCTCGGTCGCGTACTGGTTCTTCTCGTAGATGGACTCCGAGTAGATCGCGGCGTACTGCTCGGTGCGGAGGTCCTTGAACCAGTTGGTGACGCCGTTGAGCATCCGCGAGCGGCGCAGCGCGTCCAGGTCGATCACGGTGCTGAGGAACGAGTCCCCGGGGCTGAGGCCTTCCTGGCGGGTGACGATCCGGCCCTTGTTGTCCACGATCATCGAGCGCCCGCCGAACAGGTCGAACATGTGCCCGGTGTCGTCCATCTGCGGACCGAGGTTCGGGGAGATCACGTAGACCTGGTTGAACATCGCGTGCGCCCGGTTCTGCAGCTCCCACATCCCGTGGCTCACCTGCGGGTCGATGAGCGTGGAGCGGATGATGATCTCCGCGCCGTTCATCGCCAGGCCACGGGAGATCTCGGGGTACGCGCCCTCGTGGCAGATGATGTAGCCGATGTTCCCGATCTCGGTCTTGGCGACCGGGAAGATGGCGTCCAGCGCGTTGCCGCCGCCCTTCTTCTCCACCCACTCGTCGTAGATGTCGTGCGGGTTGGTGGTGCCGAGGGCGCCGCCCTCGTAGGCGTCACTGGTGGCCTTGGCCCGCTTGTAGACGACCTCGCCCTGCGGGCTGATCAGGAACGCCACGTTGAACAGGTGGCCCGGGAAGTCCGGGTCACGGACCATCAGCAGCTCGGCGGCGATGTAGCTGTTGAGCTGCTTGGCCTTCTCGGCGAGGACGTCGGTCTCCGGCCCGGGGATGTCCAGCGCGAACTGCTCGTGGGCCTGCCGGTTGCCCGCGGCGAAGTCCATCGGCATGCCCTGGATGGCCATCTCCGGCAGGACGATCAGCTTGACGGGAGCACCTTCTGTCGATGCCACCTGCACGGCCGGGTCCATGAAGTCGCAGATGCGCTTGGCGTTCTCCAGCGCGTCCTCCCGCTTCTTCATGGTGACGATGCGGGGCGAGATGGCCACAACGGCGAACGGATCTGCCATGTTCTTCGAACTCCTTCTGAGGGTGCCGTGCCAGGGACTGGTCTCGGCTCGTGGGCGCGCGGAGCCGGATTCCGCGCGTGGTGGTGGAGGCACGTGGCCGGGCGCCGGGGACCCCGGCGCCCGAGGGGTCAGCTGGCGGCGCTGCTGGTCCGGCCCCGGGAGGCGAGGCGACCGAGGGCGCTGAACCACTGCGGCAGGCGGCGGCTGAGGGCGCCGCTGGTGAACAGGACCGCCAGCAGGATGACGATGCCCTTCACGATCAGCTGCGACTGGGCCGCGATGCCGAGGATGTCCATGATGTTGAGGATCGTGGCGATGATCAGACCGCCGAGGACGGCGAGGATCGGGTTGCCGGTGCCCCCGAACAGCGAGGCGCCGCCGACGACGACCGCCGCGATGGCGTTGAGCTCGTAGCCACTGCCCACGATCGCGCTGCCCTCGGTGAGCTGGGCGGCGATCATCAGCCCGGCCAGCCCGGCCAGGGCCCCGGAGATGGCGTAGGCGGCCGCGGTGTCCCGCTTCACCGGCAGCCCGGAGAGCCGGGCCGCCTCCGGATTGCCGCCGAGCGCGTACAGCCGTCGTCCGAAGCGGCGGAAGGCCATGACGACCGCCGCGACGAGCATCGTGATGGCGGCGATCAGCACCGGCGCCGGGATCGGCCCGAGCTTGCCGGTGAAGGCGCTCAGGAACGAGGAGTTGTCGACCGGGACCAGCCGGCTCCCCTCGACGATGTAGGCGAGTCCCTGAGCGGCGCTCATCATGGCCAGGGTCACGATGAACGGGGTGATCCCGCCGAAGACGATGAACAACCCGTTCAGCAGCCCGATGAAGGCGCCCATCGCGATCGCCAGCAGCGAGGCGAGGACGAAGGGGATCCCGTTGGCCATGGCCAGCGCGCCGACGACCGAGGACAGCGCGGCCACCGAGCCGACGGACAGGTCGATCCCGCCGGTGACGATGACGAAGAACTGCCCGACGGCGAGGACCGACACCACGGACGCGGTGATCAGCACCGAGACGAGGTTGCGGCTGGTGAGGAAGAACGGCGAGAGCTGGCTGCCCACGGCCAGGACGATCAGCGCGACGATGAACAGGTAGCCGCGGGACAGGAGCGTGAGCAGCACGTCCCGGACCGGGCTCGTCCGCTGCGCCGGCTCCGCTGGGGTGACGGCGTCGTGCTCGGTGCTCTCCGCGGCCGCGAGGTCGGCCGCCGTCTCCGACGGCGAGCGCTCGGCCAGCTGGGTCTTCTGCTTGGACACGTGTACCAACTCCGGTGTTGGGATCGCTATGCGAACAGTTGGAGGATCGCGGACTCACCGAGTTGTTCCAGCTCAGCGCGTTCCACGGTGCCGTGGACGCGTCCCCGCCGGAGCACTGCGACGCGGTCGCACATCAACGCCTCGTCGATCTCGGACGTGATGACCAGGGCGCTGCCGCCCTGTCGCACGAAGTCCTGGATGAGGCCGTAGATCTCGAGCTTCGCGCCGACGTCGACCCCCCGCGTCGGCTCGACGAAGATCAGCGTCTCCGCACCACTGACGAGCCACTTGGCCAGCGCGACCTTCTGCTGGTTGCCGCCGCTGAGGCTGACCACGGGCTGCCGCACCGAGCTGGTCTTGATCTTCAGCGACTCGCGCATCCGCTGCGCGGTCCGGGCCTCCTGCTTGCCGCTGAGGAACCCGTAGCGCGTGAAGCGACCGAGGGAGGACATCGTCACGTTCTTGGTGACGGGCATGTCCAGGACGAGGCCCTGGGTCTTGCGCTCCTCGGGCAGGAGCCCCAGGCCCAACCGGACGGCGTCGGTCGGGTTGCGGGGCCGCCGGGGCCGCCCGTTGACCACGAAGCGCGTGCTCTTGGACGGCCGTGCCCCGAACAGGCAGGCCGCCAGCTCGGTCTGGCCGTTGCCGGTCAGGCCGGAGACGCCGAGGACCTCGCCGCGGTGCAGGGTGAGGTCCACGCCCTCGAGCACCGCGCCGTCGGTCAGCCCCTCGACCGCCAGCGCGATCTCCTCCGACGGCTCGCCGGTGCCCAGCCGGGGGAGATCGCCCGCCCCGACGGCCAGCCGGGCCGACGTCTGCTCGCTGACGCTGCCGAGCATCGCGTGGATGATCGCGCTGTGCGAGCTCTGCTCGGCCGGGTGGAGACCGACCTTGCGGCCGTCCCGGAAGACCGAGATGCGATCGCAGATCTCGTACATCTCGTCGAAGTGGTGCGAGATGTAGATGATGCTGATCCCGCGGCTCTGCAGCCGGCGCAGGACGGCGTACAGGTGGACGACGTCGTGCCTGGGCAGGGTCGCCGTCGGTTCGTCGAGCAGGATGATCCGGGCGTCGCGGCCCACCGCCTTGACGATCTCCACCGCCTGCCGGTGGGCGATCGGCAACTGCGCCACCGGCTTGCGGACGTCGATGTCGAAGCCCAGCTCCTGGAGCGCCTTCTTCGCGTTGCGACGCACGGTCCGCCAGTCGACCGACCCGAGCCGGGTGCCCGGCAGGTCGTCGACGTAGATGTTCTCGGCGACCGTGAGGTGCGGAACGAGGCTGAGCTCCTGGTGCACCGTGAAGATCTGCTCGCGGTGCGCGCTCTGCGGAGTGCTCAGCTGGACGGGGGTCCCGTCGATCTGCACGGTCCCCCCGTCCGGCTGTTCGATCCCGGACAGGATCCGCACCAGGGTCGACTTGCCCGCGCCGTTCTGGCCGGCGATCCCGTGGATCTCACCGGGGAGGACCTCGAGGTCGACCCCGCTCAACGCCTGCGTGCCGGGGTAGGCCTTCGAGACGCCCGTGACCGCGAGCCGTGGCACGACGGTCGGGGTGTCCAGAACAGCAGTCATCTCAGTCGCCTGTCCTCGTCGACGTACGGATCACTCGGCGCCGGCGAAGGCCAGGTCCGAGACGTACTGGGACGCCGTGTCCGGGGTGACCACGACGGCCGGCAGGATGCGGGTCGCCGGCGATCCCTCGCACTTGCCGGTCGGCTTCTTCGTGAGGGCGGCGATCGCCTCCTCGACGGCGTACTTGGCCTGGGTCGCCGGCTGGTTGAGGCCGTCGGCGACCACCGGGAAGTCCGGGTTGTCGGCCATCGCGGCGACGACGTCCTTGCCACCGTCGAAGCCCGCGATCAGGACGTCGCTCTTGCCGTTGGCCGCCATCAGGTCGGCGCCCTTGAGGGCCTCCTCGATCGCCGGGTACACGACGTCGGTCTGGTTGAAGATGACGTTGATGTCCGGGTTGCCGGAGATGACGTTGCGCATCGCGGTCAGCGTCGCGTCCGGGAGCGCCTTCCCGTAGTTGTTCGGGATGCGGTTGGTGCTCGGCCCGGGGTGCTCGGCGAAGTACTTGTTCCAGCCGTCCATGAACCCGTTCTCACGCTGCTCGGTGACGAGTTCCTGCGGCTGGATGGCCTGGATGTAGAGGTTGATGGTGGCGGTGCTGCCGAAGCGGGCCGCCGCCGCCGCGGCGGTCGTGGCGCCGACCTGCGCGGCGGTCGCCTGCCCGTCGTCGTGCACGTTGCAGGCCACCTGGGTCTGCAGCTCGGGCGTCACCTGGTCGTTGACCACGATCACCGGCACGCCTGCCCGCTTGGCCGCCTGGATGCCGGCGGTGACGCTCTGGTCGCCGACCGGCTCGATGATGATCGCCGCGGCGCCGCGGTTGATGAAGGTCTGCATCTGCTGGATCTGCGCCTGGGCGTTGCCCTGGGCGTCCGCGGTCTCGACGTCGTACCCCATCGACTTGCCGGCGTCGACGGCGCCGTTGGCCAGGGTGCTGAGCCAGGAGTTGCCCGCGACGTAGCGGACGGAGAAGCCGATGAGCGGCTGGTCCGAGGATCCGGAGGCGTCGCCGCTGCTGCCACATGCGCTCAGCAGGGTGGTGCTCAGCACGACACCGAGGGTCAGTGCGGCCGGGGTGCATCTCTTGCGGTTCATCGTGCTCCTTGTCGGGGTGGGCGCGGGAACTAGGCGTGGGTCGCGGGACGGGGCGGGTGCTGGAGCAGCCGCTCACGGTCGATCTCGGGGTGGATCTCCGTCCGGACGGCCACGCCGTCGCGGGCGTACAGGGTTCCGGCCTGCTGCACTGCCGCGGCAGCCCAGCTCAGGCCCGAGCGCAGCGCGTCCGGTCCGCTGCCCCCGGCAGCGAGGAAGCCGGCGAGCAGCGCATCACCGGCGCCGACCGCGCTGACCACGTGGGCGGCGGGTGCCTCCCCGTGGACGGCGCCGCTCGCGTCGACGAGGACGGCCCCGTCGGGACCCAGGCTGGCCAGTACGGCCAGCGCCCCGCGCTCGCGCAGCAGCTGCGCCGCGTCCACGACGTCGCCCAGGGTGAGCAGGTCCCGCTCGACGACCTCGGCCAGCTCTTCCGCGTTGGGCTTGATCAGGTCCGGACGGTGGGGGAGGGCCTCGCACAGGGCGGATCCCGACGTGTCGATGGCGACCTTGAGGCCGCGGCGCCGGCCCTCCGCGGTCAGTGACGCGTACAGGTCGTCGCAGGCGGTGACCGGGAGGCTGCCGCAGCCGGCGACCCAGGTGGTGCCGGCGACGTCCCGGAACACCGCCTCGGCCAGCCGCGCGACCTCGGCCGCGCTGAGCGACGGGCCGGCCTCGTTGACCTTGGTGACCGTCCCGTCGGGCTCCACCAGGCTGACGTTGCTGCGGATGTCCCCGGCGATCGGCACGGCGAGGTGCGCCAGGCCGGCGGCCGTGAGCATCTCGGTGATCTGGGTGCCCCCCGGGCCACCCACGGGCAGCACCGCCAGGACGTCGTGGCCGTGGGCGTTGAGGGCGAGCGCGACGTTCACGCCCTTCCCGCTGGGTTCGCTGTGCGCCCGCTGGCTGCGGATCACCTGACCGCGGGGCAGGGCGTCGATGAAGATCGTCCGGTCCACGCTGGGATTCGGTGTCACGGTGATGATCACGCGAGCTCCACTTCGAGGCCGGCCCGCCGGAGTGCTCGCAGCTGTGCGTCAGCAACGCCGGTGTCGGTGATGAGCAGGTCGATGTCGTCCAGGTCGGCGTGCTTGCACAGGCTGATGTTGCCGATCTTGCTGTGGTCGGCCAGGACGATCCGCCGGCGTGCACTGCCGACCATCAACCGCTTGATGGCGGCCTCGTCCGGGTCCGGTGTCGTCATCCCGCGCTCGACGGAGATGCCGTTGGCGCCGAGGAAGGCCACGTCGACGTTGATGTCCGCCAGCGCCCGGGCCGCCCAGTCGCCGACCTCGGCCACCGTCAGGGTGCGGATGCGACCGCCGAACGTGGACACGGTCAGACCGGGGTGCTTGAGCAGGGTCATCGCGATGGTGAGCGTGTTGGTGAAGACGGCGAGCTCCTGTCCGACGGGGAACATCTCGGCCAGCAGCGACGTCGTCGACCCGGCGTCGATGAGGACGGCCCCCTCGGTGGGCAGGTGGGCCAGCGCGGCCTGCGCGATCCGCCGCTTCTCCTCGGTGAAGTAGGTGCGCTCGGACACCGCGGGCTCGAACGACAGGTGGCCGACCGGGAGGGCACCCCCGTGGACGCGGCGCAGGAGCCCCTGCCGTTCGAGCAGGATCAGGTCCTTGCGGACGGTCTCGTTGGTGACGCCCAGCTCGGTCGCCATCTCACCGACGTCGACCCGCCCCGCCGCGCGCAGGTGGGAGACGATCGCCTGCTGGCGCTGGTCGGCGAACGGCGTCCGACCCCCCTTGGCGGCCGGTCCGTCCAGGTTTCCGTTCATCTGTTCGGTCATCGGGACCCCCTACCCGGGAGCTGGAGTTCGCGCGCGGGGACGGCCGGCGGAGTGGCGTAGAGGCCGGCGGCGACCCCGCCCATCAGCGCGGCACCACGGGTGCCCGCCTCACCCACCGGTGCGACCCGGAGTGCGCCGAAGGCCTGCCGCTTGGCGTCCAGCAGGCCCTCGCTGTGCGCCCAGCCGCCGGTCACGACCAGGGAACGGTGCGGCCCGACGACGGCGGTCATCGCCTCGTGGACGGCTGCGGCCTCGGCGGTGACCGCCTGCAGGGCGGTGCGCCAGGCGTGGGCGGGGCTTCGTCCATCGGTCGTGTCGCCGGCCGGCAGCGCCGCAGCCGCGGCGTCCAGGTCGGCGACGTCCTCGGTGCTCCGGCCCAGGTCGGCCAGCAGCCGCTGCAGGGCCAGGCCCCCCTGCGTCCCGCCCAACAGGCACCACTGCCCGGGGAGCACGTGCCAGCCGGTGGTGATCCCGGCCGCGGCGAGGTGCTCCACCGCGGCCTCGTCCAGCCCGACGGGGATGGTCCGCACCAGCGCTTCGGCCGTGCCGCAGGAGTCCAGCTCGTCGCCCGCACCGCAGGCACCTGCCCCGATGGCGGCGGCCTGGTGGTCGTGGCCGGCCACCGTCAGCACGGCTCCCCGCAGTCGTGGCGGGAAGACGCCGGTCGAGACGCGACCCAGCGGGGTGCCGGCGGTCACCAGCTCGGGCATGAGCGATGCCCGTGCGCCCGACCAGTCGAGGGCCTCCGGCCACCACTGGCGGGCGTGGAGGCCGAGCCACCCGGTCCGTGAGGCCAGCGACTGCTCGGCGGCCTCCGCACCGCCGAGGGCACGCACGACCCACTCCGCGACGTTCAGGCGGCGCACTGCAGCGCCCAGCTCGGGGTGCCGGGAGAGCAGCCACCGGTGCTTGGTCAGGGACCACTGGCCACCGGCCGGCAGCCCCGTCGTCCGGGCGAAGGCCGCTGCGATGCCCGAGGTCTGCAGCTCGGCGATGTCCTGCCGGTCCCGGGTGTCGTGCCAGGCGACGACGGGGCCGACGGGTTCGCCCCGGCGGTCCAGCAGGACGCCGCTCTCTCCCATGCTGGTCACGCCCAGGGCCACCACCGGGCCGTCAGGTGCGTCGGCCAGCGCCTGGTCCAGCGCCGCGACGGCACAGGTGACCAGGTCGTCCGCGGCCACCTCCGTGCCGTCCGGCGTCGTGGACCAGGGCGTACGGGCCCTGCCCGCGCTGAGTTCGCGGCCGTCGGCGGTGAAGACCACGGCCTTCGCGGAGCTGGTGCCGACGTCCAGCCCGATCAGAAGTGGATCCATGGCACCGCCCTCCGTTGGACGTTCAGTTGCGTTTCGCTGGGGATACTTGCGTTACGGTGGGACTGTGTCAAGGGTCACTGGGCTGCGATCTGGAAGGAGGTCGCCCGGGTGCGCAGTCGCCTCGGGGACCCCGCGCGCCGAGCCCTGGACGTCCACCCGTTGCTGCCGTTTCCGGCCCCGATCCCGGAGGATCCCGATGCCCCTCGTCACCACCCAGGAGATCGTCGAAGCCGCCCGTGAACGAGGAGTGGGCGTCGGCGCGTTCAACGTCATCACCCTCGAGCACGCGGCGGCCATCGTCGACGGCGCGGAGAGAGCGGGAGCGGCCGTCGTCCTGCAGGTGAGCGAGAACGCGGTGCGCTATCACGGCGGACGGCTCAGTCCGATTGCGGCCGGAACAGCGTCACTGGCGGCGTCGGCAACGGTGCCGGTCTCACTCCACCTGGACCACGTCGAGGACGAGGAGCTGATGCGTCAGGCTCCGGAGAACGGATTCAGTTCGGTCATGTTCGACGCCTCGAAGAGGGACTTCGAGGACAACGTGCGGGCCACCCGCGCGGCCGCCGACTGGGCCCATGAGCAGGGCATCTACCTGGAGGCGGAGCTCGGCGAGGTCGGCGGCAAGAACGGCGCGCACGCGCCCGGAGTGCGCACTGACCCCGCCGAGGCGAGTCGTTACGTGACGAGCACCGGCGTCGATTCCCTGGCCGTGGCGGTGGGGTCCTCCCATGCGATGACCACCCGTACGGCGCACCTGGACCACGCCTTGATCCGGCGCCTGCGCGACGCCGTTCCGGTGCCGTTGGTACTGCACGGATCGTCCGGTGTGAGTGATGCGGACCTGCGCAGTGCGGTGGACGCCGGAATGGTCAAGGTGAACATCGGGACGATCCTGAACGTGGCCTTCACGAATGCCGTCCGTGAGGCGCTCGGCGACGAGCTGCTCGTCGATCCGCGCCGCTATCTCGCGCCCGCGCGGGCCAGCATGTCCACCGTGGTCGAGCACCTGCTCACGGTCCTGCGGCTGGAGCAGCGGGCCGACCGGCCCGAGGTGGCAGTGGACTGAGTTCGCAGCCCCAGCCGGCCCCGGGGGCTCGGCCGCCCCGGGGGCTCGGCCACCCCGGGGCGGCGCGGTCTCAGGGGGCGATGCCGACGTACTGGGTCTCGAGGTACTCCTCGATGCCCTCGCTGCCGCCCTCACGCCCGAAACCGCTGGCCTTCATGCCGCCGAAGGGCGCCGCGGGGTTGGAGATGACGCCCTGGTTGAGCCCGATCATCCCGGCCTCGAGCGCCTCGCAGACCCGCAGCGCGCGGCTGACGTCCCGGGTGAACACATAGGCGGCCAGGCCGTACTCGGTGGCGTTCGCCGCCGCGACGCCCTCCTGCTCGGTGCCGAACGTGGCGATCGGGGCCACCGGACCGAACACCTCCTCCCGCAGGATCCGTGCTCCGGGGGGCACGTTGGCCAGCACCGTCGGGGCGTAGAAGTGCCCCGGGCCGTCGATCGCCCGGCCCCCGGTGGTCACCGTGGCTCCCTGGTCGACGGCGTCGGCGACCAGCTCGGCCACCTTGCTGCGGCCGGCCTCGTCGACGAGCGGGCCGATCTCCACGCCGTCCTCGGTGCCCGGCCCGACGGTCATCGCCGCGAGCCGCTCGGTGAGCCGGCGGGTGAACTCCTCGGCCACCCCCGCTTGCACGTGGAAGCGGTTGGCTGCGGTGCAGGCCTGCCCGACGTTGCGCATCTTGGCCGCGACGGCGCCGTCCACGGCGGCGTCCAGGTCGGCGTCGTCGAACACCAGGAAGGGTGCGTTCCCACCCAGTTCCATGGAGGTCCGCAGCAGCTGCTGGGCGGACTGCTCGACCAGGCGCTGCCCCACGGCGGTGGAACCGGTAAAGGAGAGCTTGCGCAGTCGCGGGTCGCGGATCAGGGGTTCCATGACCGCCCCGGTGGTGGACGTGGTCACGACGTTGAGGACGCCGTCGGGCAGCCCGGCCTCGATCAGGACCTGGGCCAGCGCCAGCATGCTCAGCGGTGTCTGGCTGGCCGGCTTGACGACCATCGTGCAGCCGGCCGCGACCGCCGGGCCGATCTTCCGGGTGCCCATCGCCAGCGGGAAGTTCCAGGGCGTGATGAACAGGCACGGACCGACCGGTCGCTTGGTGGTCAGCAGCCGCGTCCCGCCGTCCGGTGAGGTCGCGAACCGGCCACCGATCCGGACCGCCTCCTCGGAGAACCAGCGGAAGAACTCGGCGGCATACCGGATCTCGGCCCGCGACTCGGCCAGTGACTTGCCCATCTCCAGCGTCATCACCAAGGCCAGGTCGTCGACCCGGGCGAGGAGGGCCTCGAAGGCGCGGCGCAGGATTTCCCCCCGCTCACGGGGCGGGGTGGCGGCCCAGCCGGGCTGGGCCGCCACCGCAGCGGCGAGCGCTGCGTCCCCGTCCTCGACGGTCGCGTCGGCGACGTGCACCAGGGTCCGGCCCGTCGCGGGATCCTCGACGGCGAGCGTGCGGCCGCTGCTGGAGTCCCGCCACGCACCGCCGATCAGCAGCTGGGTGGGGACGGAGTCCAGCACCTCGCTCGGGCGGGTGCTGGCGTGCAGTGTGCTCATGGCTGTCCTGTCGATCGTGCGGGTCGGGCCGGCCGGCGGCACGGGGCTGCACCGGCCGGCCCGACGTCGGTGCCGGGAATGCGCCGGGAGGCTGCCCGGCGCCGTGGAGCGGGCTCGCTCAGGTGGTGACCCGGGTCGGGTCGGCAGCGACCTCGGCCGGGAACCCCTGGTCGGCCCGCTCCCGGCTGAGCAGCCAGTAGAGGACGCCGGAGACCAGGAGCCCGACGACGAAGGAGAAGTCCGCGCCGCCCAGGGCCTTGGTCACCGGGCCGTGGAAGAAGCTCAGCGAGAAGAACGGCACCATCGCCACGAACCCGGCGAAGTAGGCGGTCAGGCCGCGGGCCGACCACTGCCCGTAGGCGCCCCGCGGGTCGACGATGTCGGTGACGCTGTAGCGCCCCCGCCGGACCAGGTAGAAGTCGACCAGGTTGACGGCGGTCCACGGGACGAGCAGGTAGACCATCACGCCGAGGAAGGTGTTGAAGGCGTTGAGGTAGTTGGCGGGGATCGCCAGGCTGACCACGATGGTGGCGACACCCACGATCAACAGGCCGATGATCCGGGTGCGCACGCCGGGCCGCACGTGCCGGATCCCGTCGGCGATGGTCGCCCCGGTGAGCATCGCCCCGTAGGCGTTGACCCCGGAGGTCCCGATCATCGGCGGCACGCTGGCCAGCACGGCGATGATCCCGAAGCCGGGGAAGACCAGGTTTCCCACCTCGTGCATGGCGATGATCGGGTCGGACGCGGCGACGTAGGTGGCGAACAGGGAGCCCAGGCACGCCAGCCAGCCGGCGCCGGCCAGGCCGCCGATGAACGTCCAGCCGATCAGCTTCTTGACCGGGGCGTCCTCGGGCAGGTAGCGGCTGTAGTCCGAGACGTAGATGGCATAGCTGATCTGGTAGCCGCCGGCGGCGGCGAACTGCACCAGGAAGGGCGTGAACGCCCAGCCGGTGGCCAGCGGCGGGGCGCCCGCGGCCGGGTACTTCACGATCACGACGACGGTCAGGATGGCGAAGACGATCAGGATGATGAAGCTCGACCACCGCTGGAACACGTGCAGCAGGTCATGCCCGACGATCGCGATCCCGACGGCGAGCAACCCGAAGAAGACGTACCAGATCTTCCCGCCCGGGATGACGGTGTTGATCGCCTCGGTGGAGAGGATGAAGTAGAAGACGTTGTAGCCGACGTAGATGAAGACCGCGACGGCCATCGGGAACATGGCGCCCCGGGCCCCGAACTGGGCCCGCGACTGGATCATCTGCGGCAGGCCCAGGCGCGGCCCCTGGTTGGCGTGCAGCGCCATGAACAGGGTGCCGAAGGCCATCCCGGTGACCACGCCGATGATGGACCAGATCAGTCCCAGTCCCATGCTCGGGCCGATGAAGCCGATCAGCATGGACGGCAGGACGAACCCGCCGGTGAACCAGAACGGGCCCTGGTGCCAGACGACACCGTGTCTCTCGGCTGGGGGGACGTAGTCGATCGAGCGGGTCTCCAGGCCTCGGATGCCGGCCTGCGGACGGGCGTCATTGCCCATGGTGTCACTCCTGTGTGATGGGTCGTGCGACGCGATCGCCGCGTCAGGCGCAGTGCGGTGTGGAGCCGTGGTGCGGCTGTGCGGAAAGGCGGATCGCCCCGGGTGGCCTCAGCGCGGGGGTTCTGCGCCGGGCCGGTGGTGGACCTCGGCGCCCTGCAGGTAGACCGAGTCGACCCGGGTGCGCCGGACCTCGTCGACGTCGGCCCGGGGATCGCGGTCCAGGACGACCAGGTCGGCGAACTTGCCCGGCTCGATGGAGCCGATCCGGTCGTCCATGCCCAGCGCCTTGGCGCCCTCGAGGGTGAACAGGCGCAGCGCCTCGCTGAAGCTGACCTTCTCGTCCGGTTCGACGTGCCGCCCCCAGTAGCTGCGCCGGGCCATCAGGCACCAGATCCCGAACAGCGGGTTGGACTGTTCGGTCTCCGCGCCGAGGCAGACGTCCGAGCTGGCCGCCGGCAGCACGCCGGCGTCCAGGATGGTGCGCAGCGGCAGCCGGCCGGTCATCCCGGCGTCCCCGAGCAGCATCGGCACGTAGTCGCCGACGAAGTTGTGCAGGAACGCCGGCTGCAGGACCGGGCGCACCCCCGCGCGTCGCCAGGTGGCGAGGTCGCGCGGCGAGTCCAGCACGTTCCCCAGGTGCTCGATGCGCACCGCGGGGTGGTCGGCCGGGTCACCGGAGCCCAGCACCGCGGCCAGCGCCTCGTCCTGCGCGGCGGTGCCGTTGGTGTGCACGGCCAGCTGCACACCGGCCGCCCGGGTGGTGGCGATCGCCTCGCGGATGGAGGCGTAGGGCAGGTTCAGCCGGCCGTGGTAGCCGGGGTGCGGGGCGTGGTCGAGCACGTACGGCGTCCGGCTGGCCGCGTTGCGGGAGGAGTAGCCGCCGTCGGCGAACACCTTGACGCCCAGGGCCCGCAGCCGGTCGGGATCGGCCGGCCGGTGACCGCTGACCCAGCTCGTGGCCTCGGCCAGCGGCAGCGCCGCCGGCGACATGAGGTAGAGCCCGGCCCGTGCGGGCAGCCGGCCGCTGGCGATCAGCCGCTCCAGGAGCGCGGCGCTGTCGGTGGACTCGACCATCTCGCCGAACGAGGTCACCCCGTGCGTGGTGAACAGGTCGTGGAAGGTGTCGGCGACGTACCCCTCCACCGTGGCCGCGTCCGGGGCGGGAATGGGCAGCATGGGGTCGATCTCGGCGACCAGGCCGGTGGGTGCACCGGACCCGTCGACCTCCACGACCGGGCTGCCCCACCCGCCGGCGGCACCGGCCATGAAGCGCTCCACCCCGGCCAGCCGCAGCGCCGGGGTGTTGAGCACCGAGGCGTGGCCGCCCATGTGCAGGACGATCGGCACCCGGTCGCTGACCCGGTCCAGTTCGGCCCGGGTCAGATAGCGCCGTTCGGCGATCTTCTGGTCGAAGAAGAGGTTGGCGTAGCCGACCAGCCACTCGTCGCCGGAGATGTCGGCCAGCCCGGCCTGCAGCGCGTCCAGGACGTCGGGGATCGTCGCGCAGCCGGGGAACCGGCAGTCGACCCCGCGCCCCCGCCCCAGGCTGATGTGCTGCAGGTGCATGTGCGGGTCGACGAAGCCGGGCAGCACCAGCCGCTCGCCGACGTCCCGGACAGGGAGGCCCGCGGCCCGCGCCTGCTCGGCCAGCTCGCGCCCACCGACCGACTCGATGCGCCCGCCGCGGACGACGACCGCCTGCGCGTCCGCCGTCCCGGTGACGGTGACGATGCGGCCGGTGAGCGCGAAGTCGGCTGCCGCCGCACCGCCGAGGGCCTGCTCGGTGGTGCTCATGACGGCGTCAGTGCCCCGCGCCGACGGGCCCGGGGGCCGCGTCCAGCGTGGGGAAGTAGCTGGCGGCGAACTGGATGCGCCGCTGGAAGGGCTTGGCCTTGGCCAGCGACCAGATGAGCGCGGACCGGGCGCCGAGGGCCTGGTCGGGCCAGCGGGTGCCAATCTTCCCGTACATCCGTGAGTAGCGCTGCACCCGGTCGACCACCGGCTTCTCGCTGCGCTGCCACACCTCCAGTGCCGTGTCGATGTCGTGGACGTCGAGGGCCTGGGCCAGC
>JAOPVN010000106.1 GCA_025966175.1 Modestobacter sp.
TACCGCTCGCTCGATGAGGGCCAGCGCATCTCGTTCGACATCGAGCAGGGCCAGAAGGGCCCGCAGGCGGCGAACGTCAACCCGGTCTGATCTTCAGACCGAGGAGCTGATCGCAGCCCTCTCGAACCACCGACAGCGCCCCCGACCGGGAAACCGGGCGGGGGCGCTGTTGCGTTCCGGGTGGGCGGTCAGCGCCCCCGCGGCACCCCGTCAACGCCCCCGCGGCACGTACCCGCCGATGAGGGCCGCCATCAGCAGCGCTCCGTCGTCCGGGCCGAGCGCCGTCGCCGCGTCCGCCATCGCCCGCCAGCGGCTCCGCTCGACGTCGGTCATCGCACCGTTGGCGCGCGCCTCCAGCTGCTCGACCAGCCGATCCCACTCGGTCTGCGGCGTCGGCCAGAGGCCGGTGAGCCGGCGCGCCTCGGCCGAGACCGCGGTGAACCGGACGATCTCGCCGGCGTGGTTGGTGAGCGCCTGCGCGTAGCCGGCGGTGACCAGGGCGTTGGCCGCCGAGACCACCTGCGGCTTGGGCAGGCCGCTGGCGGGCACGACCGCCCCGAGGTAGGGGGCGCTGCCGTGCGGCGGTTCGTCGATCAGCCGGGCGATCGCGCGCAGCACGGGCAGGTCGCGGGTGAACCAGGTGTCGGCCAGGGGCGGCGGGGTGCTCATGGGTCCTCTCGGCGGACGGCGGCGCCACCGGACGCGGCACCGCGACCACGGTACGAGCACCGCTCCGGCGCGCGGCGGGCGGACGCCGCACCGGGTCGCTGCGCCGTTCCTCAGCGAGGCACAGCTGGTCACCGGATGTTCATCAGCGATCACCCAGGGCACTGACAGGATCGAGGGGTCCGCCGCCGCCGACCGGTCCCGCCCCTGGCCGTCCGAGGAGACCCGTGACCGTGCGCAGAACCCCCCGATCCGCCGTCCTCGGCCTGACCGTCGGGGCCCTGGCCGCCGGCGGTCTGGCGACCGGGGCCGCGCCCGCCCTCGCCTCCTCGCCCGACGTCGTCGTCAACGAGGTCTACGGAGGTGGCGGGAACTCCGGCGCCACCCTGACCGACGACTTCATCGAGCTGCGCAACAACAGCGCCGGCACCGTCAGCCTCGACGGCTGGTCGGTGCAGTACGCCTCCGCCACCGGGAACGCCTGGGGCGTCACCGCGCTGTCCGGGACCATCGCGCCCGGCGGCACCTACCTGGTGCAGGAGGCCGCGGGCACGGGCGGCAGCACCCCGCTGCCCACCCCGGACGCCGCCGGCACGCTGGCCCTGAGCGGATCGGCCGGCAAGGTCGCCCTGGTCACCAGCACCACGAAGCTCACCTGCGGCGGGACGACAGGACCCACCTGCGCCGGCGTCCCGGGTGTGCGGGACGTCGTCGGCTACGGGTCGACGGCCGCCGGTGGGGAGGGCGCGCCGGCCGCGGGGCTGACCAACAGCACATCCGCCTCGCGGACCGGCGGGGTCGACACCGACGACAACAGCGCCGACCTCACCGCCGGAGCGCCGACCCCCCAGCCCGGCGGGGGCACGACCACTCCGCCGGACGACCCGCCCTCGGACGCCCTCGACTGCGCCGCGGCCACCGTGCCGATCGGCTCGGTGCAGGGCACGACGGAGACCAGCCCGCTCGCCGGCCGTACCGTCACGGTGGCCGGCACCGTCGTCGGGGACCTGCAGGAGGGCGGCTTCACCGGCGTCTTCGTGCAGGACGCCGGGGACGGGAACGCCGCCACCTCCGACGGCGTCTTCGCCTACGGGGCCGCCGGCGACCTGGCGCTGGGCGACCAGGTGGTGGTGCGCGGCACGGTCCTGGAGTTCAACGGGCTGACCGAGATCTCGCCGTCCACCGTCGTCGCGTGCGGCACCGGTGAGCTGCCGACCGCGACCGAGCTGCCGATCCCGTCGTCGAACCAGGCGCGGGAGGCGTTCGAGGGCATGCTGGTCTCCCCGGCGGCGGCGCTGACCGTCACCGAGGTCCACGGCCTGGACAACTACGGCCAGTTGGTGCTGGCCGCCGGCGGTCGGCTGATCACCCCGACCGAGCAGGCCGAGCCCGGCCCGGAGGCGGCGGCCGTCGCCGCCGTCAACGCCGAGCGCTCGATCCTGCTCGACGACGGCCGGACCGCGAACCTGGCCCCGGCCAACGGGGTGCGCCAGGCACCGCCGTACCTCACCGTCGACGCCCCGATCCGGGTCGGTGACGAGGCGCGGCTGCAGCCGCAGGTGCTCAGCTTCAGCTTCGGGGAGTTCGTGCTCGAACCCGCCGACGGCACGGCCGCGGGCAACGAGTTCACGGCCACCAACCCGCGCCCGACCGCTCCACCGGTCGTCGGCGGGGACCTGCGGGTCGGCGACTTCAACGTCCTCAACTACTTCGTCGACTTCCCCAGCGAGTTCGGCGGCGGCGCCCGCGGTGCGGCCGACGCCGGGGAGCTGGCCGAGCAGCAGGCGAAGATCGTCACCGCGATCACCACGCTGGACGCCGACGTCCTCACCTTGCACGAGATCGAGAACTCCGCGGTGCTGACGCCGTCCACCCCGTACCGGGCGGTGGAGACGCTGCTCGCGGCGATCGAGGCCGAGGACGGCCACGACTGGGCCTACGTGCCGGCCCACGAGGACACCGATGTCATCACCAACGCGATCGTGTACCGCACCGACCGGGTGACCCCGGTCGGGAACCCGGAGGTGCCGGCGGACCTGTCGGCGTTCGACAACGCCCGCTCCCCCATCGCCCAGACCTTCGACGCGCACGGCGAGGTGTTCACCCTCATCGCCAACCACCTCAAGTCCAAGGGCAGCTCGTGCGGCGCCGGCAGCGACGACACCTCGGTCGGCGGTGCGGGCAACTGCAACGGCGACCGGGTGGTCCAGGCGCGGGCCCTGGTCGACTTCGCGGCCCACATGGTGCAGCAGTCCGGTGACGGCGACGTCCTGCTGACCGGTGACTTCAACTCCTACGGGAAGGAGGACCCGATCGACGTGGTGACCGCGGCCGGTTACACCGACATGGGCCCGGCGCTCGCGCCCGGGGAGTACAGCTACGTCTTCGACGGCGGCTCCGGGTCGCTGGACCACGTCCTCGCCTCGCCGTCCATGGTGGAGAAGCTCACCGGGCTGGGCGTGTGGGACATCAACGCGGTCGAGTCCTTCGCCTACGAGTACGACGGCTACGAGCCGCTGTACGCCCCGAACGCCTACCGGGCGAGCGACCACAACCCCACGGTGTTCGGGATGGAGGTGGCCGCCACCGCGGCGATCAGCGCCGACCGCCCGTTCCGCGGGGACGAGGTCACCGTGACCGGCGCCGGGTTCGTTCCCGGTGAGCAGGTGTCGGCGTCGCTGCCCTCCCGGAACCGCGGCGAGCTCGGCACGGCGGTCGCCGACGCCGGCGGCCGGGTGTCGATTCCGTTCACCGTGCCGGTGGCCCTGCCGGCCGGTGACCAGGAGGTGCTCCTCACCGGCACGTCGGGTGAGACGGCGAGCACCGGGTTCGCGCTGCGCCCGCTGACCGAGGAGCTGCTGGCCCGGCTCATCCGGTGGTGGAACGACCGCTGAGAACACGGAGCGCACCGGCGCGGTGACTGGCCGCGAACAGGCCTGCCGGCCCGTCGCCCGCCCGGGTGGCGGCGCCGTCCCGGCTCCGGCAGGGGTGGCGGAGCCGCCGTACGGTGGGGTCATGACCACATCCGCCCACCAGCCCCAGGTCGTCAAGAGCGACGAGGAGTGGCGCGCCCAGCTGTCGCCGGATGAGTACGCGGTCCTCCGCGAGGCCGGCACCGAGCGGCCGTGGACCGGGGAGTACGTCGACACCCACACCATCGGCGTCTACTCCTGCCGGGCCTGCGGTGCCGAGCTGTTCCGCTCCGAGACCAAGTTCGACTCGCACTGCGGCTGGCCGTCGTTCTACGAGCCCTCGGTGAAGGACAACGTCGTCCTCCGCGACGACACCAGCTACGGGATGCTGCGCACCGAGGTCCTCTGCGGCAGCTGCCACAGCCACCTCGGGCACGTCTTCGCCGACGCCCCGCAGACGCCCACGGGCGACCGTTACTGCATCAACTCGGTGAGCATCGCGCTCGCCCCCAACGAGGGCTGAGTTCTCCTCGCACGAGGGAGGCCCGTCCCCGGGGGGACGGGCCTCCCTCGTGTCAGCTCAGGGCAGGTCGGCGATGAGCTCGGCGACCTGCTTGCGGGTGCCGGTGTAGAACGGCACCTCCTCGCGCACGTGCCGGCGGGCGCGGCTGGCCCGCAGGTCGCGCATCAGGTCGACGATGCGGTACAGCTCGTCGGCCTCGAAGGCGAGCATCCACTCGTAGTCGCCGAGCCCGAACGCCGCGACCGTGTTGGCCCGCACGTCCGGGTAGGGCCGGGCCTGCATGCCGTGCTCCTTGAGCATGTCGCGCCGCTCCTCCTCGGGGAGCAGGTACCACTCGTAGGAGCGCACGAAGGGGTAGACGCAGACGTAGCGGCGCGGCTCCTCCTCGGCGAGGAAGGCGGGGATGTGGCTGCGGTTGAACTCGGCCGGGCGGTGCAGCGCCATCTGCGACCAGACCGGGTCGAGGTGGCGGCCCAGCGTGGTGCGGCGGAACCGGCCGTAGGCCTCCTGCAGCGCCTCGGGGGTCTCGGCGTGCCACCAGATCATCAGGTCGGCGTCTGCGCGCAGCCCGGCGACGTCATAGACGCCACGGATGACGACGTCCTTGCCGGCCAGCTCCCCGAACAGGGTGGTGACCTCGTCGGCGGCCGCGGTGCGCTGGTCGTCGCCGAGCGGGCGGGCCAGCTTGAAGACCGACCACATGGTGTAGCGGATCTGGGCGTTGAGCTCGTTGGCCCGCTTGCCGATGCTGCGCTGTTCGGTCTGCTCCTCGCTCATGCCCCCATTGTGGCGCGGCCGCCCGGAGCAGCGGTGGGTGCCGGTCCCGGCTCATGATCGTGAAGCTCGCCACGCCCGGTTTTCCCGCGGGAACGGCCAGGGTAGGGGGCCGAATGATCGCGGCTGGGCCGGGGCTCCCGGCCCGAGGAGGAGGAGCACATGGCCGTCATCAGGACCGCACTGCCCGAGGACGCACAGAAGACCGCCGGTGAGGCGCTGCAGGGCGCCGTCGTCGACCTCATCGACCT
>JAOPVN010000135.1 GCA_025966175.1 Modestobacter sp.
TCGGCGTGATCGGCGCGGTGGCCGCCCTCACCCGGCCCGAAGGCGGCCCGTTCGACGCGCTGCCCTCGGTCGCCGGGGCCGTCGCCGGCGTGGTCGCACTGCTGGCCCTCCTCACCCCGCTGACACAACCGGAGCCGGCTGCCGTCGCAGCCGGTGCACGCGGCGACGGCCCGCACCCCGACGAGCGGGTGATGGACCGGCTGCGCGAGCTCCTCGGGTCCGTCGACCGCAAGGGCACCGGGATCGACCGCCGCGGGTTCTTCCTCACCAGTGGGGTGGCCCTGGGCGCGGCCGCCCTCACCGGTGGCGGCGGGCGGCTCCTGCAGCGCCGCTTCGACGTCGCCGAGGCCCGGGCGGGCCTCGAACTGCCGACGCCGTCGTCACGGGCGGCGGCACTCCCGGGCGGGGCGGACCTGGCCACGGAGATCGACGGCGTCACCCCACTGTTCACCCCGAACCGGCACTTCTACCGCGTCGACACCGCGATCAGCGTGCCGCAGGTCCGGCCGACCGACTACCGCCTGTCGATGACCGGGATGTTCGACTCCCCGCGGAGTTACACACTCCCCGACCTGTACGGCCGTGCCGACCTCGTCGAGCGCGACATCACGCTCACCTGTGTCTCCAACGAGGTCGGCGGAACGCTCGCCGGCACGGCGCGCTGGATCGGCGTCCCGCTCGGGGCGTTCCTCCGCGAGAACGGTGTTCGGTCGGGTAGCTCGCAGCTCGTCTGCCGGTCGGTCGACGGGATGACGATCGGTGCGCCGACCCGCTCGGCGCTCGACGTCCAGGACGCGATGCTGGCGATCGGGATGAACGGCGAGCCGCTACCCGTCGAGCACGGCTTCCCGGTCCGGATGATCATCCCCGGCCTCTACGGCTACGTCTCGGCATGCAAATGGCTGGCCCGCATCGAGGCGAGCACCTTCGAGGCCTACGACGCCTACTGGGTCCAGCGCGGCTGGGCCACCGACGGCCCCATCAAGATCGCCTCGCGGATCGACACCCCCGCGCCGCTGCGGTCGTTCCCCGCCGGCCGCCGGGCCATCGCCGGGGTCGCCTGGGCGCAGACCCGCGGCATCTCCCGCGTCGAGGTCAAGGTGGACGACGGCGCGTGGGCCGAGGCCGAGCTCGCGCCGGAGGTCGACGCCGACCTCTGGCGCCAGTGGGTGCTGCCCTACGACTTCACCACGGGGCGCCACACCGTCAGCGTCCGCGCGACGGGAGCCGACGGCGAGGTGCAGACCGAGGCACGCGAAGCCCCGTTCCCGGCGGGCGCGAGCGGATGGCACACCACCCAGGTGGTCGCCGGCTGACCACTTGTCCTCCGGCCTCGGGCCTGTCCCAGCAGACGCCGACGACGCGCGTCCGGACCGCCTGTGCGGCCGGCACCCACCCGTCGGCGACAATGCGGTCGCACGGACAGGACAAGGAGCAGCATCCACGTGAAGAGCACCCTTCTCGCCCGCGGCGTCCTCATCACCGCCGTCTCCACTCTCGGCATCACGCTGAGCGCCTGCGGCTCGGACAGCTCGTCCGGCAGCAGCGCCTCCTCCAGCACGGCCACGAGTGCGAGTGAGAGCGCCGAGAGCACGGTGTCGGCGGCCGCCGCCGGGCCGTTCGGTCCTGGCTGTGCCGCCGTCCCCGCCGAGGGTCCGGGCAGCTTCACCGGCATGGCTGCCGCCCCGGTCGGAACCGCGGCGAGCAGCAATCCGGCGCTGACGACGCTCGTGCAGGCGGTCACCGCCGCGAACCTGGGCGACTCGCTCGACACGCAGCAGAACATCACGGTGCTGGCCCCGGCCAATTCGGCCTTCGAGGCGGTCCCGGCCGACGCGCTGCAGGCGCTGCTGGCCGACAACGCCCGGCTGACCGCCGTGCTCACCCACCACGTGATCCAGGGGCGCCTGAGCCCCGACCAGCTGGCCGGTACGCACACCACGCTGAACAACGACGAGGTCACCATCGAGGGCTCCGGTGAGACCTTCACCATCGCCGGCGCGAGCACTCTCATGGGGACGGATGCCTCGGTGATCTGCGGGAACGTGCCGACGGCCAACGCCACCGTCTACGTCATCGACCAGGTGCTCAAGCCAGCCGCTCCCTGATCGATCGTTCAGTTGCGCCGGGCGATGGCCGCGGCCCACGACCGGTGGGCCGGAAGAACACCGGCGTCCAGGCGGCGTTGAGAACGAGGTTCGCGGCGAACGCCCGCGCGAAGGACCGGCGCTGCTCGGCCGGTGTCTGCGGCAGTACCTCGCCACCGGCCCACACCGTGCCCGCGTAGAGACCGGTCCAGACGATGCCGAAGGCCTGCGGCGGCGGGTACCAGGACGGCGTGTCCAGGGCTCGGAACCAGTGGCTGTGGGGATCGGTCGCCAGGCCCCCGAGCACGGCGGCGGCCAGGGGGACGGCGGCAGCGGCCAGGCGCTCCCTGCGAGGCGACATGAGCCGATCCGGGCGCTCAGTAGGGTCGGGCGCATGACGGCTCCCCCGCACCTGCCCGACCGTGACCGCCTGCTCGAGCTCATCGTCGAGCTCACCGTGGTGCACGGGAAGGTGACGCTCTCCTCCGGGCGGGAGGCGGACTGGTACATCGACATGCGCCGGCTGACCCTCCACCACGAGGGCGCTCCGCTGGTGGGCCGGGTGATGCGCCAGCTCACCGGGGACCTGCGCTACGACGTGGTCGGCGGCCTCACCCTCGGGGCGGACCCGGTGGCCACCGCGATGCTGCACGCCGCCGCCGACGGCGCCGGCTTCCTGGACGCGTGCGTGGTGCGCAAGCAGGGCAAGGCCCACGGACTGCAGCGCCGGATCGAGGGGCCGGACGTGGCCGGCCGGGCGGTGCTCGTCGTGGAGGACGTCTCCACCACCGGCGGCAGCCCACTGACCGCGGCGGAGGCGCTGCAGGAGGCGGGCGCCGAGGTGGTCGCGATCGCCGTCATCGTCGACCGGGGCGGGCGCGCCGCGGTCGAGGCCGCGGGGTTCGAGTACCGGGCCGCGTTCGACCTGGCCGACCTCGACCTCGCCTGAAGGAGGACCCCCTTCCCCCACCCTTCGCACGCTCAGGGCGGGCCTCTGAAGGGGGCCTGACCTGCCCCTACCGCGATCGTGCACGGGGCCTTACGCGGCGGTGCCGCGCCGGCGGGCGCGGAGGAGTTCGATCCCGATCGGGATCACCGAGATCACCACGATGACGATCGCGAACAGCTCGATGTTGTGCCGGATGAGGTCGACCTGGCCCAGCCAGTGGCCCAGCGCCGTCACCCCGGCGCCCCAGACGATGCCGCCGATCACCGAGTACAGCGCGTAGATCCGGAAGTCCATCCGCGAGGCACCGGCCATCACCGTGGCGAACGTGCGCACGATCGGCACGAAGCGGGCGAGCAGGATGGTCCGTGCCCCGTACTTGTCGAAGAACGCGTGCGCCTGTTCGACGTACTCGGCCTTGAACAGCCGGGAGTTGGGCCGGTTGAAGACCGCTGGGCCGGCGCGGTAGCCGATCCAGTAGCCGACCAGGTTGCCGGCGATCGCGGCGAGCGGGATGAGCAGCAGCAGCACCCACAGCGGCGCCAGCGTGATCCCGGCGAGGCCACCGGCGGAGATCAGCCCCGCAGTGAACAGCAGCGAGTCGCCGGGGAGGAAGAACCCGACGAGCAGGCCCGTCTCTGCGAAAACGATGACCAGCACGCCGATCAACCCGAAGGTGTTCAGCAGGTACTGGGGGTCCATGAAGGCCGGGGCCGCTTCGATCACCATCGGGGAGCACCGTACGTGCCCGGCGCCGGGTGCGCGCCGGGAAGGCGAGTACGTGCCGCGCGTGTTCTGGTCCACCACGTACGGTCGGTGGCGTGACCGCCCTCACGACGGCGTGGGTCCGTGAGCTCCAGGACGCCCTGGGCCCGGACAGCGTGCTCACCGACCCCGACGTCACCGCCGCCTACGCGCGGGACCAGGCGATGCTGGCCGACGCCGGCCTCCCCGCGGCCGTGGCGCTGCCGCGCAGCACCGAGGAGGTCTCCGCAGTGCTGCAGCTCGCCTCCCGCCATGGGGTGCCGGTCGTGCCGCGCGGGGCCGGCTCGGGGCTGGTGGGTGCGGCCAACGCCGTCGACGGCGGGATCACCCTGGTGCTCACCCGGATGGACGCCGTCCTGGAGGTCTCCGCGGCCGACCGGCTCGCCGTCGTCCAGCCCGGCGTGGTGAACAAGACGCTGCGGGACGCCGTCCGCGGGTACGGGCTGTTCTACCCACCGGACCCGGCCAGCTACGACTGGTGCACCCTCGGCGGCAACCTGGCGATGAACTCCGGTGGCCTGTGCTGCGTCAAGTACGGGGTCACCACCGACTACGTCCTCGGCCTGGAGGTCGTCCTCGCCGACGGGCGGGTGCTGCGCACCGGGCGGCGGACCGTCAAGGGCGTGGCCGGCTACGACCTGGCCCGGTTGTTCGTCGGCTCCGAGGGCACCCTGGGCGTGATCACCGAGGCGACCCTGGCGCTGCGCCCGGCGCCGCAGCCGCCGGTCACCCTGGTCGCCAGCTTCGGCACCAGCGCGCAGACCGGCCAGGTCGTCGAGCAGGTCGTCACCAGCGGCCTGGTGCCCAGCATGCTCGAGGTGATGGACCGCACCTGCATCCGCGCCGTCGACGACCTGCTCAAGGCCGACCTGGACCGCGACGCGGCCGCGCTGCTGCTGGCCCAGTCCGACAGGGGCGGCGAGGTCGCGGCCGCCGAGATCGCGGCCCTGACCCGGCTGTGCGAGGCGGCGGGCGCGGACTTCGTGCACTCCACCGACGACCCGGCCGAGGGCGACCTGCTGATGACCGCCCGGCGGATGGCGCTGCCCGCGCTCGAGCGGATGGGCAGCAGCCTGCTGCTCGACGACGTCGCCGTCCCCCGGTCCCGGGTGGCCACCTTCATCGACGGCTGCGACGCCATCGCGGCCTCCGCCGGGCTGGTCATCGGCGTCGTCGGGCACGCCGGCGACGGGAACATGCACCCCACGGTGGTCTTCGACGGCGCCGACCCCGACCAGCGGACCCGCGCGTTCGCGGCGTTCGACGCGATCCTCGAGCTGGGCCTCTCGCTGGGCGGCACGATCACCGGGGAGCACGGCGTGGGCACGCTCAAGGCCGGCTGGCTGGAGCGCGAGATCGGCCCCGTGTCGCTCTCGGTCCACCAGGCCATCAAGGACGCGCTCGATCCGGCCGGGATCCTCAACCCGGGGAAGATGTTCCGCCGCGCGCACGCCGCCGACCTGAGCGCGGTCGGGCGGCTGACCGCCGGCTGAGCCGGTCCCAGGAGCTCCGCTGCGTGGCAGGCTGCCGGACATGAGCGGACCTCGCGAGCGGCTGGTGGTGGTCGGCGGGGACGCCGCAGGCATGTCCGCGGCCGCGCAGGCCCGCCGGCTGCGCACGGCCGCCGAGCTGGAGGTCGTCGTCCTGGAGCAGGGGGACGACGTCTCCTACTCCGCCTGCGGCATCCCGTACTGGGTTGGTGGCGAGGTCCCCGAGCGCGACCGGCTCATCGTCCGCACCCCCGGGGAGTTCGCCGATCGGGACATCACCGTGCGCACCGGCACCCGGGCCGAGGCGATCGACCTCGACGCGGGTGAGGTGGTCACCCGGACCGGCGAGCGGCTGGGCTGGGACCGGCTGGTGATCGCCACCGGCGGCCGCCCGACCCGGCCCCCGATCCCGGGGCTGGACGCCCCCGGCGTGTACGGCGTCCACCGGCTGGACGACGGCGCCGCCATCCGGGCCGCGATCGACGCCGGCCCGCGCGACCGGCCGATGCGCGGGCTGGTCCTCGGCGGGGGCTACATCGGCCTGGAGATGGCCGAGGCTCTGCAGCGGCGCGGGCTGGAGGTCACCGTCGTCCTGGCCGACCCGCTGCCGATGCAGCTGCTGGACGCCGACATGGGCGAGCGGGTCTGCGCGGCGATGAAGGCCATGGGCATGGAGGTGCACACCGACCAGGCGGTCCGCGAGGTGCTGGTCGATGCGGCCGGCCGGGCGCGCGGGGTGCGCACCGACGTCGGCAGCTACGACGCCGACCTCGTCGTCCTCGGCCTCGGCATGGGCCCGGAGGTCTCCCTGGCCGCCGACGCCGGGCTGGCCATCGGACCCACCGGGGCGGTCGACGTCGACCGCAGCCAGCGCTGCCGCGACCACCCGGAGGTCTTCGCCGCCGGGGACTGCGCGCAGACGTTCCACCGGGTCACCGGCGAGGTGACCCACGTGGCGCTGGGCACCCACGCCAACAAGCAGGGCCGGGTCGCCGGCTCGGTGATCGGCGGTCGCCCGGCGCGCTTCGCCGGCGTGCTGGGCACCGCGCTGACCCGGGTGGGCGACCTGGAGGTGGCCCGCACCGGGCTGTGCACCACGCAGGCCGAGGAGGCGGGGTTCGCCTACCGCGCCGACACCATCGAGGGCACCACGCGCGCCGGGTACTACCCGGGCGCGGACGGGATCGTGGTCAAGCTGGTCAGCGAGCGCGGCTCGGGGGAGCTGCTGGGTGCCCAGGTGGTCGGCGGCCCCGGCTCCGGCAAGCGGATCGACGTGCTGGCCACCGCGATCTGGGCCGGGATGACCGCCGAGGACCTGGCCGGCAGCGACCTGTCCTACGCCCCGCCGTTCTCGCCCACCTACGACCCGGTGGTGGTGGCTGCCCGCGCGGTCAGCCGCACCGAGCAGGGGTGAGCCGGGCGTCCCGTCGCCCCTGGCACGCCACGGGAGATCGCCCAGCGCGATACTGACGCCGAGCAGAGCCGCTGGTCCCGACATCAGGAGTGCACGCATGCCCATCGCGACCCCCGAGGTCTACGCCGACATGATCAACCGGGCGAAGGAGGGCGGCTTCGCCTACCCGGCGATCAACTGCACGTCGTCCGAGTCGATCAACGCAGCCCTGCGCGGCTTCGCCGACGCCGGCAGCGACGGGATCATCCAGTACTCCACCGGAGGTGCGGAGTACGGCTCGGGCACCCGGGTCAAGGACATGGTCACCGGCGCGGTGGCGCTGGCCGAGTTCGCCCACGTGGTCGCCGAGCGCTACCCGATCCAGGTCGCGCTGCACACCGACCACTGCCCGAAGGACAAGCTCGACAGCTACGTACGCCCGCTGATCGCCATCTCCAAGGACCGGGTCGACGCCGGCCAGGAGCCGCTGTTCCAGTCGCACATGTGGGACGGGTCGGCGATCGAGCTGGAGGAGAACCTGCAGATCGCCGAGGAGCTCATCGAGAAGTGCGCCGCGGCGAAGATCGTGCTGGAGGTGGAGATCGGCGTCGTCGGGGGCGAGGAGGACGGCGTGGCCCACGAGATCAACGAGAAGCTCTACACCGCCGACGGTGACTTCGTCCGGACCGCGCAGGTGCTGGGGCTCGGCGAGAAGGGCGTCTACCTGCTGGCGGCGACCTTCGGAAACGTCCACGGCGTCTACAAGCCGGGCAACGTGAAGCTCCGCCCGGAGGTCCTCCAGCGGGGCCAGGAGGTCGTCACGAAGGAGTTCGGCCTCCCGCCGGGCAGCAAGCCGTTCAACCTGGTCTTCCACGGCGGGTCCGGCTCAGCACTGGAGGAGATCCGGGAGGCCCTGTCCTACGGCGTGGTGAAGATGAACGTCGACACCGACACCCAGTACGCCTTCACCCGGCCGATCGCCGATCACATGTTCAAGAACTACGACGGCGTCCTCAAGGTCGACGGCGAGGTCGGGATCAAGAAGACCTACGACCCGCGCACCTACATGAAGCTCGCCGAGGTCGGCATGGCCGACCGGGTGGTCCGGGCGTGCGAGGACCTGCTGTCCGCCGGTCAGTCGCAGGCGGGCTGACATGACGCACTCGCACAACCTGCTCGGCGAGCCGCCGGCCACCCTGTTGCCGGGCATCCCGGCGGCCGACGACGCCCTCGTCGCCGGGACCGACCCGG
>JAOPVN010000149.1 GCA_025966175.1 Modestobacter sp.
CCGGTCTCGGCGCTGGACGTGTCCATCCAGGCCGGCGTCATCAACCTGCTCGAGGACCTGAAGAACTCCCTCGGCCTCAGCTACCTGTTCATCGCCCACGACCTGTCGGTCGTCCGGCACATCTCCGACCGGGTCGCGGTCATGTACCTGGGTCGGATCGTCGAGATCGCCGAGCGCGACGAGCTGTTCGACCGCCCGGCGCACCCGTACACCCAGGCTCTGCTGTCGGCGATCCCGCTCCCGGACCCCCGGCGGGAGCGCGCGCGGCAGCGGATCATCATCACCGGCGACGTCCCCAGCCCGGCCAACCCGCCGTCGGGCTGCCGGTTCCGGACCCGCTGCCAGAAGTTCGCCAACGTCCTCGGCGACGACCAGCGGCAGACGTGCATGACCGTCGACCCGGCCCTGGAGGACCGCGGCGCGGGCCACCTCAACGCCTGTCACTTCGCGGAGGCCATGCCGGTGCTGTGACGGTGCGATCCGCGCGGATCGCACCGCAGTGCACGCGTTGCGTGCGCATCGCACGTGCTGCAGCACGTGCGATGCGGACAGAAGGCGTGCACTGCCGGGAACGACAGCTCCCGGGGGCACGGTGATGAGCCGCGGGGCGATCCGGGAGGATCGCGATGTGATCGACCGCCGGCTCCTGCTCGTGCACGCCCATCCCGACGACGAGACGATCAACAACGGGGCCACGATGGCGCGGTACGTCGCCGAGGGGGCCGCGGTCACGCTGCTCACCTGCACGCTGGGTGAGGAGGGCGAGGTCCTCGTGCCCGCGCTGGCCCAGCTCGCCGCCGACCAGGCCGACCAGCTCGGCGGGTACCGGATCAGCGAGCTCGCCGGCGCGATGTCGGCCCTCGGAGTCACCGACTGGCGCTTCCTCGGCGGGGCGGGCCGATACCGCGACTCCGGGATGATGGGCACCCCGGCGAACGACAAGCCACGCGCCTTCTGGCGGGCCGACCTCGCCGAGGCGGTGGCGCACGCGGTCGCCGTCGTCCGGGAGGTCCGCCCGCAGGTCGTCGTCACCTACGACGAGATCGGCGGGTACGGGCACCCGGACCACATCCAGGCGCACCGGGTCGCCATGGGCGCCGTCGAGGCGGCCGCCGACCCGGCCTACCGACCCGACCTCGGCGAGGCCTGGGACGTCGCCAAGGTCTACTGGTGCGCCATGCCACGGTCGGTGGTCCAGGCAGGCATCGACGCCATGGTCTCGCTGGGCGAGGCGTCGCCCTTCGAGGGGCTCGGGGACCTGGACGACATCCCGTTCGCGGTGTCCGACGACGTCGTCACCACCGCGGTCGACGGCCGGGCGTACGCCCGCCCCAAGGAGGCGGCGATGCGCGCCCATCCCACCCAGATGACCGTGGACGGGCCGTTCTTCGCGCTGTCGAACAACCTGGGCCAGGAGGTGCTGGGCACCGAGTTCTACCGGCTGGTCCGCGGCACCCGGGGGCCGGCCGGCCCGGGACTGCACGGCTGGGAGGACGACCTCTTCGCCGGGTTGCCGGGATGAGGGGCCTGCAGCTGCTGGGGTGGGCGGTCGCGGCCGTCGCCGTCGCCGCCTGGCTCACGCTGGTGGAGGTGTTCTGGCTGCCCTGGCGCGTGGGCGGGGTGCCGGTGCCGGTCTCCCAGCTCGCAGCCGTGGCCGGCAACCTGCTGCTGGTCGGTGCGGCGCGGCGGCTGTCCGGGTCCCGGCTGGTCGCCGTCCTGCCCGCGGTGGTGTGGCTGGTGATCGCGGTCGGGGCGGCCATGCGCCGCCCCGAGGGCGACCTGCTGCTCACCGGTGGGGACGCCGTCACCTCGACGCTGAACCTGGGGTTCCTGCTCCTCGGCGTCGTCGCCGCGGCGTTCGCCGTCGGCCGGGCACTGGGGACGCCGACGGTCAGGCCACCAGCCGCCGGTAGTGGTAGCGGTGGTGCTCGATGAAGCCCGCCCGGCGGTAGAGCGCCCGGGCGGGGGTGTTGTCGGCGGTCACCTGCAGGTAGCCGGAGTGGGCGCCCCGCTCGGCCGCCCAACCCTGCAGCCCCGCCATCACCGCACCGGCCAGGCCGCGGCGGCGGTGTTCCTCGGCGACGGTGACCGCGGTGACCCCGAGCCAGCCGTCGGTGAGCGCGCCGCGGGCGACGGCGGCCAGCGGGGCCGGTTCCGGGTCCCGCCGCACCGAGGCGAAGACGACGTCCTCGGCGCTGGTGAGCACCTCGCGGGCGACCGGTGGCAGCGCCTCGCCGTGGTAGCGGTAGCCGGTCAGCCAGGCGTCGGACAGGACAGGGGAGAGGTCCACCGGTACCTCGACGGGCGGTGGCGTCCCGAGGGGCGCGGTCAGGACCAGGACATCGCCGCTGTGCTGCCAGCCGGCGGCGGCGAACGCCGCGGCCGCGGCGCGGGACTGCACGCCGGGCAACTGGGCACACGGCTGCAGGCTGCGCTCGGCGTACCAGCGGGCGACGGCGTCGACCGCGTCCGGCAGCGGCATGCCCGGGTCCCCCACCACCAGCACCGAGTCGGCCCGCCCGGTGAACCCGCCGCCGGCGCGCAACAGCCAGTCGCCCACCTTGTCCTCCTCCAGCGCCCGCCAGCCGCGTGCGGCCAGCAGCTCCAGGTCGACGACGTCGAGGGGCGAGCGGCTCTGTCCCATGCCGCGATCCTGCGGCGTCAGCCCGGGAGACGGTCGGCCGGGGCCTGGGCGGCGTACCCGGCCAGCCAGTCCGGGAAGGACCCCGCGGGCATCGGCCGGCCCACCAGGTAGCCCTGCGCGATGTCGCACCCCCACTCCCGCAGCGCCGCCAGCACGCCGGCGTCCTCCACACCCTCGACGACGATCGTCATGCCCAGGTCACGGCCCAGCTGCAGCGTGTTGCGCACGATGGCGGCGGCCCGCGGGTCGGAGGTGAGCTGCCCGACGAAGCTGCGGTCCACCTTGAGCTCGTGCACCGGCAGCGCCCGCAGGTAGCTCAGCGAGGAGTAGCCGGTGCCGTAGTCGTCGATCGACAGCCGGACGCCGAGCGCGCGCAGTCCGGTGAGCACCTGGGAGCTGCGGGCGGCGTCGGCCATCAGCACGTCCTCGGTGATCTCCAGGGTCAACGCCTCGGCCGGCACGCCGGTGGCCTCCAGCAGCATCGCCACCTGCTCGGGCAGCGCGACGTCCTGCAGGTTGGACACCGAGAGGTTCACCGCCACGGAGAGCTCGTGTCCGGCCGCGCGCCAGGCCTGCAGGTCGCGCAGCGAGCGCTCCAGCATCCCCAGCGCCAGCCGGCGCATCAGACCGGCCTGCTCGGCGAGGGCCAGGAACGCGTCCGGGGTGAGCAGCCCGCGGTCGGGGTGCTCCCAGCGGACCAGTGCCTCGACGCCGGTGATCCGGCCCGTGTGCAGGTCCAGCTGCGGCTGGTAGTGCGGCACCAGCTGGTCGGTCTCCAGGGCCTCGCGGAGCTGCTCGAGCGTGCGCAGCCGGTCCCGGGAGTCCGGCGTGCCGTCCGCGGTCCACACCCGGTGACCGTCCCGCGCACGCTTGGCCACGTACATGGCGGTGTCGGCCCGGGCCAGCAGCAGCGAACGGTCCCGGCCGTGGTCCGGGCACAGGGCGATCCCGATGCTGGCGTCCACGTGCAGCGGCATCCCGTCGAGGACGAAGGACTCTCGCAGGGCTGCGCCGATGCCCTCGGCGACCTCCTGCGCCCGGGTTCCGTCGGCGTCGGGCAGCAGGACGGCGAACTCGTCACCGCCCATCCGCGCCAGCAGGTCGCCGGCACCCAGGGTCTGCTGCAGCCGCGGGCCCATCAGGCGCAGCAGCTCGTCGCCGACGCTGTGCCCGAAGCTGTCGTTGACCTCTTTGAAGCGGTCCAGGTCGATCATCAGCACCGCGCACGAGCGGGACGGCGTCGCATAGACGGTCGCCTCCAGCACCTCGGTGAAGCGCCGCCGGTTCGCCAGCCCGGTCAGCGGGTCGTTGTGCGCCTCGACCGCCAGCCGCCGCAGCCGCTGCCGTTCGACGGCCCGCAGCTCGGCGTTCTCCACCACCAGCGCGCCCTCCAGCATGACCTGGTGCACGGCCTGGCGCAGCGCCGGCGACCACTCGCCCAGGCCGCTGGAGGAACCGGTGACCACCATGCCGAGCAATCGGTCACCCGACAGCAGCGGCACGCTGACGTAGGAGGCGAGCCCGAGATCCTGGACCAGTTCGGCGTCGAGCAGGTCGCTGGCGAGCGCGTCGGGGACGAAGACCGGCCGCCGCTCCTGTTCGGTGACCTGCCAGAGCCGGACGTGGCCGACCTCCTTGCCGACCAGCCGGTCCGCGATCACCGCCATGTGCTGCCGGGGCCAGTCGACGTGGCGGACCTCGGCCAGCCGGCCGGCGTCATCGAGCAGGTAGGCGGCGCTGCGCTCGGTGCCGGCCAGGTTCTGGACGACCCGGGCCAGCACCTCGGCCGCCTCGGCGACGCTGGTGGCCGAGGCGCCGTCCACGAGCAGCTGGCGGACGGCGCGTGCGGTGCTCAGCGAGGCTGCCCGCGCCTCGGAGGCGCGGGCCTGCTCGATGACCCCGCCCAGGTGCGCGCCGGCGGCCGCGGCGAGCCGGCGGACGTCCTCCGAGAAGGGACGGAGCTGGGTGCTGTCCAGGGTCAGGACGCCGCAGAGCTGCGGGGTGCGGCCCAGCGGCACGGCCAGGGCGGAGGCGATTCCGAAGGCGTCGACCCACCAGCCGGCCAGCAGCCCGGAGTCCCGGTCGGCGGACAGCGGGCGGCCGGTGTGCAGCACCTCGTCGGCCAGGGGCAACGGTTCCGGCGCACCGCGGAACTGCCGCCACGAGTCCGGGTCACGCCGGCCGTTGGCGTAGCTGGCCATCCGGGGCACCAGGACGCCGTCCTCGAGCAGGAAGACGCACGCGCGTTCGACCTCGCCGAGCGCGGCCAGCTGCTCGCAGGCCGAGCCGAGCAGGTGCCCCATCGACCGGGCCACCGCGGCGCCCTCGATCAGGCCGAGCAGCACCTCGGCCTGGGCCAGCCGGCGCTTCTCGGAGTGGCGTTCCCAGGCGTGGGAGAGGGCCAGGGCGAGTTTGGGCGCCGCCTGCCGCAGCTGGGTGGGGGAGGCAGCGGCCGCCGGCTCGATGATGAGGACGCCGACCACCTGATCGCCGAGGAGCAGCGGCTCGCCGTGCGCCGAGGGCACGGAGTACTCGACCAGCTCGTCGGCGTGCAGGCCGGAGTCGCCCTCCCGGACGGTGAGCGGTCGTCGCTCGCGGATGACCGTCCACAGGAAGGGCGAGCGG
>JAOPVN010000151.1 GCA_025966175.1 Modestobacter sp.
GGTCGCGCCGCCGCCGCGCCGCCCTCCCCGCACGGTGGAAGCGATTCGCGCGTGTCCGTGCCGAATGCAACGAAATGGTCTCGGCACCACTCCGATGAGGGGTGCCTGAAGCGCGGAATACGTCACACCGTCGTACCGTCCCTGCGGTCGCGACCTGATTCATCGAATCCCCAGGTCGCCGCCTGGTTGCGTCCGCTCGGCCGCGCCGTTCCCGCACCTCGGAGGTCGTTCCGTGGCAGTACCCAGCTTCCTGGCTCGGGAGCGCATCATCGCGCGTCCCGGCTTCAACCGGTGGCTCATCCCACCGGCCGCACTCGCCGTGCACCTGTGCATCGGCCAGGTGTACGCGACCAGCGTCTACAAGGCCGCGCTCGTCGCCGACTTCGACTCCAACCTGAAGACGATCGGTTACATCTTCTCCCTCGCCATCGTGATGCTCGGCCTCTCGGCCGCGCTCTTCGGCACCTGGGTCGACCGCAACGGTCCCCGCGCCGCGATGTTCGTGTCAGCCTGCTTCTGGTCCGTCGGCTTCCTGGTGGGCTCACTCGGCATCGCCACCGACCAGCTGTGGCTGCTCTACCTGGGCTACGGCGTCATCGGCGGCATCGGCCTGGGCATCGGCTACATCTCGCCGGTCTCCACGCTGATCAAGTGGTTCCCGGACCGCCCGGGTCTGGCCACCGGCATGGCGATCATGGGCTTCGGTGGTGGCGCGCTCATCGCCTCACCGCTGTCCCGGCAGCTGATGAACTGGTACGACCCGGCCTACGACGGCACGGCGACCACCACCCCGAGCGGTCACGCCGTCTCACTGCTGTTCCTGACCCTGGGCCTGGTCTACCTGGTCTTCATGATGTTCGGCGCCTTCATCGTCCGGGTGCCCGCCGACGGCTGGAAGCCCGCGGGCTTCGACCCGGCGTCGATCAAGGCGAAGCCGCTGGTCACCACCGACAGCGTGTCGGCGGCCAACGCCATCAAGACCCCGCAGTTCTGGCTGCTGTGGATCGTGCTGTTCTGCAACGTGACCGCCGGCATCGGCATCCTCGAGCAGGCCAGCCCGATGATCCAGGACTTCTTCCGCGACGGGACCACCTCGGCGGTCGCCGCCACCGCCGCCGCCGGCTTCGTCGGCCTGCTCTCGCTGTTCAACATGGGCGGCCGGTTCATCTGGTCCTCGACGTCGGACTTCGTGGGCCGCAAGGGCATCTACATGGTCTACCTGGGCCTCGGACTGGTGCTCTACGTCCTGCTGGCCACCGTCGGCAACTCCGCGACCTGGCTGTTCGTCGTCCTCGCCGCGCTGATCATCAGCTTCTACGGCGGCGGCTTCGCCACCGCCCCGGCGTACCTGCGCGACCTGTTCGGCACCTACCAGGTCGGCGCGATCCACGGTCGGCTGCTGACCGCCTGGTCGGCCGCCGGGATCGCCGGGCCGCTGATCGTCAACGGCGTCCTGGACGCCCAGGGCACGCCCGGTGAGCTCGTGTCCGGCGACTACAAGCCCGCGCTGTTCATCATGGTGGGCGTCCTCGCCGTCGGCTTCGTCGCCAACCTGCTGATCCGCCCGGTCGCCGCCAAGTGGCACGAGCCCACGCCCGACCCGTCCCTCACCAGCACCTCCGTCCCGGAAGAGGCCACCCGATGACCGAGCCGCAGCAGTCCATCACCCCCGTCGGACTGATCGCCTTCGCCTGGGCCCTCGTCGGTATCCCGCTGGTGTACGGCCTGTACCAGACGATCAAGACGGCCAGCTCGCTCTTCGGCTGACCGACCCGCACCACCCACAGCGCCCCGTCTGCCCACCGAGCAGGCGGGGCGCTGTGTCGTTCCGGGGCCGGCCGGGGGCCACGGTCCGGATCACCGCCGCAGCGGCGGCAGGGGGAGATGGTCGGAGAGGTCGGCGCGGTTGCCGCTGGCGCTGACCTTTCCCGCACCGACCGCGTCCGCCCAGCTCAGCGCACCGGTCGCCAGCCGCAGCCAGGTGGCCGCGTCGGTCTCCACCACGTTCGGCGGGGTGCCGCGGGTGTGCCGCGGCCCCGGTACGCACTGGACGGCGACGAACGGCGGCACCCGCAGCTCGACCGAGCGGCCGGGCACCTGCTGGGCCAGCCACCGGGCCGAGGTCTTCACCGCGGCACCGAGCACCGCCCGCGGCGGCTGCTCGGCCTCCCCCGCCAGCCACGCCGCCGTGGGCGCCAGCACGCTCCGCAGCTCCTCGGCGGAGATCGGCGGGGAGCCCGCCATCAGCTGGTGGGGACGGCGCCCGCCGGAACGGTGCCGACCGCGATCTCCGGGCTGCCGAACAGCGCCGGCAGGGTCGCCGTCCACGCCTCGCGCAGCTCGGCCAGCGGCAGCTCCACCACGCCCTCGACGACCAGTGCGTCGCCGCCCGTCGTCCCCAGGGCGGTGACCGGCACCCCCGCTGCCCCGGCCGCGGCCCGCACGGCCTCCGGCTGGGAGGTGGTGACGACGACGCGCGCCCCGGACTCGCTGAACAGCGCCGCCGTGGGGTCGCCGTCGACGCGGAGCTGGGCGCCGACGCCGTAGCGGAGCGAGGACTCGGTGAGCGCCTGGGCCAGGCCGCCGTCGGCCAGGTCGTGCGCGGAGCCGACCAGCCCGTCGGCCGCCAGCCCGGCCATCAGCTCGGCCAGCGACTTCTCCGCGGCGAGGTCCAGCGCCGGCGGCAGCCCACCCAGGTGGTCGTGCACGACGGCCGCCCACGCCGAGCCACCGAACTCCGGCCGGGTCTCCCCGAGCAGCAGCACGGTCTCGCCGTCGGCGCGCCAGCCGGTGGGCACCCGGCGGCGGACGTCGGAGTGCACGCCGAGCACGCCGATCACCGGGGTCGGGTTGATCGCCGTGTCGCCGGTCTGGTTGTACAGGCTGACGTTGCCGCCGGTCACCGGCAGGCCGAGCTCGCGGCAGCCGTCCGCCAGGCCGCGGACGGCCTCGGCGAACTGCCACATCACCTCGGGCTCCTCCGGGGAGCCGAAGTTCAGGCAGTTGGTGACCGCCAGCGGGCGGGCGCCGGTGACGGCGACGTTGCGGTAGGCCTCGGCCAGGTTCAGCTGCGCGCCGGTGTAGGGGTCCAGCCGGGCGTAGCGGGCGTTGCCGTCCAGGGCCAGCGCGATGCCCAGGTTGCTGCTCTCGTCGATCCG
>JAOPVN010000207.1 GCA_025966175.1 Modestobacter sp.
AAGCTCGCCGCCGGCGGGGTGCCGGTCTACCCGCGGGGCGTGCTGGTCCGTGACCGCCGGCTGGCCAAGGAGATGGTGCAGGCGATGGGTGACCGGCCGGTCGTCGTGCTGCGCGGTCACGGCCTGACCAGCAGCGGGGACGACGTGCCCGAGGCGGTGCTGCGGGCGATCTCGGTGGACCAGATCGCCCGGCTGTCCCTGACGATCGCCTCGGCCGGGGGCGAGCTGCGCGACCTGCCTGCCGCGGACATGGCCGAGTTGCCCGATCTCGGCGGTGCCTTCAACCATGCGACCGCCTGGCGGCACGAGCTGGCTCGGCTGGGCTGAGGACATGCCCGGTGCACCCCCATGGTGTTACTCGAAAGTTTCTCTGCAGGGCAGACAACACGTAGCCTCGGACCATGGACGAGGTCGAGGGCCATCCACCTACGCCGGAGTACGGGCCCACCCCGCAGTACCCGATCGAGTCCGTCGACAACGCGCTGCGCGTGCTCCTGCTGCTCGGGGAACGCCCCAAGCTGCGGTTGACCGACGTCAGTCAGTACCTCGGTGTGGCGTCGTCCACGGCGCACCGGCTGCTCGCGATGTTGCAGTTCCGCGGCTTCGTGCGCCAGGACAGCGCGACCCGCGGCTACGTGCCCGGCCCGACGCTGGACAACCTGGCCTTCGGTGTCCTGCGCCGGCTGGACGTGCGCACGCGGGCCCGACCCGTTCTGGAGCGGCTGAACGCCGAGCTGCAGGAGACGGTGCACCTGGGCCGGTTGGAGGGCGGCGACGTCCACTTCATCGACTCGATCGAGAGCACCCGCGCGCTGCGGGTGGGCAACCGGCTCGGTCGGGCGATGCCCGCGCACTGCACGTCCACGGGCAAGGCGCTGCTGGCCACCCTGTCGGAGGACGAGCTGTTCCAGCTCTACCCGGACGAGCAGTTGGTCCAGCTCACCCCGCACTCGGTGGGCACCCGCACCCGGCTGTTGGAGGTCCTGGAGCAGATCCGTACCCAGGGCTTCGCCAGCAGCGAGGAGGAGAGCGAGGAGGGCGTCAGTTCGATGGCCGTCGCACTGCACTCCGCCCGCGCTCCACGGCTCGCGGTCAATGCCTCGGTGCCGGTCAGCCGGATGAGCACCGACACCCGCCAGGCCATCCTCGGGCGCCTGATCGCGGCGGCCGAGGAGATCGACCACCTGCTGCTCTGAGCCCCGCGGCCGTCGTGGGGCACCTCTTCGACAAGGAGACCCTGCGTTGAGCACCGACGTCCGCGAGCTGGTTGCCACTTCGTCCCACGTCCTGGCCGCGGCCGGGCACGGGGATCTGATCTGGGGGCATGCCTCGGTTCGCGACGCCGAGGGGCGCGGCGTGTGGATCAAGTCCGCCGAGTGGAGCCTGGACGAGGTCACCCCCGACCGGGTGCATCTGGTCGACCCGAACGGCACCGTGCTGTCCGGTGGCGGGGCCCGGCACAGCGAGTACCCGATCCACACCGAGATCATGGCGGCACGGCCGGACGTCGGGGCGGTCGTGCACACCCACCCGCCCCACGCCGTCGCGCTGGCGGCCACCGGTCAGCCCCTGCGCCCGGTCAGCCACGCGGCGAACTACTTCGTACCGCCCGCGGTGCCGCGGTTCACCGACACCGCCGACCTCGTCCTCACCCGTGAGTTGGGCCGCTCCCTCGCGCTCACGCTGGCCGACGCCCGGGCGGTCTTCCTGGTCAACCACGGCATCGTCGCCGTCGGGCCGACGCTGCAGGAGGCCACCGTGGCCGCCGTCCTGCTCGAGCGGGCCTGCGCGCAACAGATCCTCACCCAGTCCGCCGGCGGGTGGCCGACCTGGTCGCCGCCGGAGGAGTCCCTCGCCAAGCGGGAGAACATCTATAACGCGCGGGCCGTCTCCGCGGTCTGGGACCACCTGGTCCGCCAGTTGCGCGCGTGACGGCTCCCGCCCACAGCGGGGACGACGCGGCGGACGCGGCCCCTCGTGCCGACCGGCGCCTGGTCCGGGACGCGGCCGGCCGGCGGGCGCGGGACCTCGGCCCGCGGCTGCTCGTCCCGTTGTGCGCGGGAGCCGTGCTCAACCCGGTCAACTCGACCATGATCGCGACCGCGCTGTCACCGATCGGGCGGGCGTTCGGCGTCGGTGCGGGGGCGACCGCGTGGCTGGTGTCGGTGATGTACCTGGCCAGCGCGATCGGTCAGCCGGTCGCCGGCCGGCTGGCCGACCAGTTCGGCCCACGCCGGGTCTTCCTGGCCGGTGGCGTGCTGGTGACGGTCGCCGGCATGATCGGGGCGCTCGGTCCGACCTTCGGCTGGCTCGTGGCCGCCCGCGCGATCGTCGGGCTGGGCACGGGGGCCCTGTACCCGGCCGCGGTCGCCATGGTCCGGGAGCAGGCAGACCGCCTCGGCGTGCCGGCTCCGGCCCGCGTCCTGGGCCTGCTCAACACCGCCAGCCTGGTCACCCTGACGGTGGGTCCGCCGATCGGCGGCGTCCTGGTGGACACGGTGGGGTGGCGGGCCGTCTTCGCGGTCAACGCGCCGCTCGGCCTGCTCGTGACCGCGCTCGGACTGCTGTACCTGCCGCGGTCGCGCCCTCGTGCACGGGTGGCCGCCGTCTGGCGGCTGCTGGACCTCCCAGGCGTCGCGCTCTTCAGCGGCGCCGTGACCCTCCTGCTCGTCGTGCTCACGGCGCTCCCGCGCCCTCCGTGGCCCCTCGTGCTGGGCCTCGCCGGCTGCCTCGTCCTGCTGGTCGTGACCGAACTGCGGTCCCGTCATCCCTTTCTGGACGTCCGGATGCTGGCGAGCAACCTGCCGCTACCGGTCGCCTACCTCCGCGTGTCGCTCACCTTCCTCGTGGTCTACGGCGTGCTGTTCGGGGTGACGCCGTGGCTGCAGGAAGGGCGGGGCCTGTCCGCCACCGCGGCGGGACTGCTGCTGCTGGGCATGTCCGCCGTGGGAACGATCGCCTCGCTCGCCGGTGTCCGTGGGTCCCGGCCGCTGTGGCCGTTGCTCGTGCCGGCCCTGGGGGCCCTGGTCGGGAGCCTGGCGCTGACGGCGCTCGACTCGGCCACGCCTATCGCCGTCCTCGCGTGCGTGGTCGCGGTCTTCGGACTCCCCAACGGGATGGGACAGGTCGCCAACCAGGTCGTGGTGTACCGGGCCGCCCCCGCCGAGCAGGTCGGCGCGGCGGTCGGACTGTCCCGGACGGCCCAGTACACCGGGGCGATGATCGCCACCAGCCTCACCGGCCTCGCCTACGCCCCGGGCGTCGGCGGTCCCGGCCTGCACCTGCTGGGCTGGGTGTTCAGTGCGGTGGGGTTCGTGCTCGTCGTGGTCACCGTGGCCGACCGCAGCCTCCGCCGCCCCGTCGACCCACCTGCGGTATGACCCCACCGGTCCTCCAGGTCGCCGCGCTGGCCCCCCGCCACGGCGTGACCGTGGCGGATGAGCTTCGTGCGGTCCCAGCCTCCTGCTGGTCCCGGCCCGGGACCTTCTCGTCGGCGGAACGACTGGCGAAGATCGGCCCCCACCTCATCCCCGGCTCGGCGCGCGAATGTCACCACTTTCGAAGCAGGAGCCGCCTCATGGATATGGAGGTCCTCACCTACGTCACGTCCCGGCCCTGTCACGAACGTCCACAGACAGAAGGCCTGAGCCCGGACGCCTGGTCGTAGCATGCTGGGCGATGTTGCGTCGCTCGGCCAGTGGTCAGCGCACTGCCAGGAGGTGCTCGATCGCGAGCCTCTGGAGTTCCGCGAAGCCGTAACCCTTGGTGCGGGCAGCATCGATGTCGTAGTCCTCGAAGGCACTGTGGTCCGACTGCAGCTGCTCGTGGGTCTCGCCGTCGTTCAGGGTGGGCCGGCTCAACTCGGCCACCCCGGCAGCGTCGAGTGCCTCCTGAACCCGGGGGTCGGCACGGAAAGCCCGCGACCGTTCCCGCAGGGTCAGGTAGAGCTCCATGTTCGCCTTGGCCGACTGCCAGACACCGTCCATGTCCTCGGTGCGCAGCGGCTTGAAGTCGAAGTGGCGGTCGCCGTCGTAGGTGGGCCCGCCGCCGGGTGCGCCGTTCTCCAGCAGGTCGACCGTGGAAAAGGCCTGGATGAGATCGCCGTAGCCGAACACCTGGTCCTGGTCGTAGCGCGGCCCCTTCTGGCCGTTGAGGTCGATGTGGAACAGCTTGCGCTGCCACAGCGCCTGGGCGATGCCGTGGGTGTAGTTCAGGGTCGCCATCTGCTCGTGCCCGGTCTCGGGGTTGATCCCGACCATGTCCTTGTGTTCGAGCTCGTTGATGAAGGCCAGGGCGTGGCCGATCGAGGGCAGCAGGATGTCGCCGCGGGGCTCGTTCGGCTTGGGCTCGATCGCGAAGCGCATGTTGTAGCCCTTGTCGATGGAGTACTGCGCGAGCAGGTCGATCCCTTCGCGGTAGCGGTCCAGTGCCGCGCGCACGTCCTTGGCGAAGTCGACTTCGGAACCTTCGCGACCGCCCCAGAAGACGTAGATGTCCGCACCCAGTTCGGCGGCGAGGTCCATGTTCCGCATGACTTTGCGCAGGGCGTAGCGGCGCACGGACCGGTCGTTGCTCGTGAAGCCGCCGTCCTTGAAGACCGGGTCACCGAACAGGTTGGTGGTGACCATCGGCACCACGAGTCCGGTCTCGGCCAGCGCCTGCGTGAACTCATCGATGATCCGCTGGCGATCGCTACTGCTGCTCCCCGGGGGGATGAGGTCGTCGTCGTGAAAGGTGATGCCATACACGCCGAGTTCGGACAGCTTGTGCACGGCCTCCACGCCGGCCAGGACAGGCCGCGTTGCTTCACCGAAGAGATCACGGGCCTGCCATCCCACTGTCCAGAGTCCGAAGCTGAACTTGTCCTCGACCGTCGGTTGCGGTGTCATGATGTGCCTCCAGCTGATCGGATCGTCGGTCAACATGTCACTGGGGCGCTGCCCAAACGGCGGATCTGGTGAAGCGTTCTTCCTCCGAGGCGGCAGCGACCGCCATCCGAATCAGCGGATGGTCGTGGGCTGATGTGCCCTGCGAATCAGTCGGCTGGAAGCTGCGGCTCTTCCCGGCGACCTGCCGTGCCCGGGCGCTGCCGACCATGTCCACGGCGCAGTCCCCCTGGGGCGTGCAGCCAGAGCTCGACCCACTCGCGCACAGCTCGTACCCGCCCCGGGCGCGGAGTGAACGCTGGGGTGGCAGGCTTGATGCCCGCGTTCCCCGGCCCTGCCCAGAGTTCCGGAGGCGTGAACTGTCCTGGAGGTGACGGACGCTCGGTTGAGGCCACCTCGAGGTCTGGGTGGTCGTGGTGTCACGGTAGAGGTCTTCGACCTCCACGGGCGGCCGGTAGCCGATCGAGGAGTGCGGTCGGTGGGTGTTGAACCAATGGACCCAGGCGGCGGTCTCCCGCTCGACCTCGGCCGGCCGGTCCACGATCGCTGGCGGTCGATCAACTCGGTGTGCTGAGGCCGATGGTGGACTTCATCAGCGCGTTGTCCAGGGCGCCACCGACCGAGCCGATGGAGCCGGCGATCCCGGCCTTGAGCAGCGCTCGGCGAACGGCAGCGACGTGTAGTGCGAACCGGCATCGAAGGGGTGCACCAGGCCGGTGGCTGTGGAGGCGGCGTTGCGGCGGGGGCGGGTGAACAGCGCCTGCTCCATCGCCGAGCTGACCCGTGGACTGGCGACTGAGCAGGGCTGCTGCAAAGTCAGCTGTGCGGTCTGACCTGCGGAGACGGCGAGCAATGACCGGAGGCAGGCTCCTCAGCCACCTCTGCGCCTCCCTACCAGCGAGGTGAGCGCTCGCCGCCTGCCCTGGTCAGCGCAACCCGACGGTCGGTCCGTTGACGGCGCATCCGTACTCGGCACCGGACCACAGCCGCTGTCCGGCGGTATTGGGGCAGGTCAGGCGCCTGTTCGACGACTTTGCCAGAGCCCTGCTCGACGTACGTCTGCACAGCACGTTCGGGCGTCCTTGACGACTGGTCGCCATCGGCGCTCACAATAGGTATTGGACGGTGCTGCGGTGCTGCTCGCTCCGGACGAGGGTGTCCTGCCATGTCGATTCACCGGCATTCCCCGTTGGTGATCGGCGTTGACTACGGCACTCTCTCCGGGCGCGCCGTCGTCGTACGCGTCGCCGACGGCGCCGAACTGGGCAGCGCGATCACCGAGTACCCGCACGCGGTCGTGGACCGGCAGCTGCCGGGCAGCGGGCGCGCCCTGCCG
>JAOPVN010000245.1 GCA_025966175.1 Modestobacter sp.
GCCCGCCGGCCCCCAGCGCCGCCCCGCGGCGTCGGGGCGGCCGGCAGCTGGTTCGGACACTGCGGCGGGGCACCGTGCTCAGCATCGTTGTCCTCGTCGCCGTGGCGCTGCCCGGCGCGGCCGCGAAGTTCACCGACACCACGGCGACGCCGAACGTGACCCTGCCGATGGCGCAGTGGTGGAGCTGCCCGGACGCCGGCGGCTCCACCGGTGCCGGCGCCGCCCGCTACTACCGCCTGCAGGAGGGCTCCGGCACGGTCGCGACCAACACCGGCAGCGCCGGGACCGCGGCGAACGCCACCTACAGCTCCAGCGGCGTCAGCTACGGCGTCGGCGGGCCGAACTGCGGCGTCAACGACGCCAAGGCGGTCCGGCTCAACGGCTCGTCCGGGGCGATCTGGACGACGCAGCAGATCGCGAACCCGCAGACCTTCTCGGTGCAGCTCTGGTTCAGCACCACGACCACCAGCGGCGGCAAGCTGATCGGGTTCGGGAACGGCGCCAACGGGGCGGCCTCGTCGCAGTACGACCGGCACGTGTACCTGAGCAACGCCGGCAAGCTCGTCTTCGGTCTCTACAACGGCAGCTACGTCACGATCGCCAGCCCGGGCACGTACAACGACGGGGCCTGGCACCTGGTGAGCGCCACGTTCTCGGCGGGCACCGGCATGCGGCTCTACGTCGACGGAGGGCTGGTCGCGTCCGGCACCGCGACGACGGTCGCCGAGACCATCACCGGGTACTGGCGGATCGGCTACGACAGCCTCGACTCCGGCTGGCCCAACTACCCCGCCAGCGCCTGGTATGCCGGGGCGCTCGCGCAGGTCAGCATCTACGACACCGTGCTCAGCGCCACCCAGGTCAAGCAGGCCTGGGACGTCAGACGCTGACCGCGCGGGTCAGTCGGCACCGGTCAGCGACGTCGCGGGCAACCAGTCGGCGTCGAGCAGCTCGGCGATCTGCTGCAGCCCGGCGGTGTCTCCCCCGGCCGTCGAGCCGGTGACCGCCAGCCGTTCCACCATCACCCGGGCGACGTCCTCCTCGACGGTGTCCTGGGCGAACGCCACCCGCCATGGGGACACCTGGTGGTCGCGGTGGGTGCGGCCGGTGACCTGGCGGGCGGCGATGCCGGAGAACCGCGGCTGGTGGAACAGCCCCACCCGGGGCGTGCTGGACGCGGTGCGGCCGCCGGGCAGCAGTTCACTCGCATGCAGGCTGATCGACGCCGTCACGGTCATCACGCACACCGGTGCCTCGCCGGTCTGGAACCGCAGCCGCTCGGCCTCCACGTCGAAACGGTCCCGCCCGTAGATGCCGGCGACCGCGATCCCGCCGTCCAGCAGCGCCTCGCGGATCGGGTCGGCGGCGGTCTCCACGAACTCCACCGACACCGCCACCTGCCGGTCGGCCTCGACCTGCGCCTTCACCCAGTCGACGGTGGCCGCCGCCCGGATCAGCCCCGCCTTCTGCCGGAACCGCAGCAGGGCCGCCCGGCCGCGCGCCGTCTCCCGCTTCCGCCGGGCCAGCTGCATCTCCGCGCGGAACTCCGACCACTCCGCCTCGTACTGCGCGCGCTCGGCCGGGGTCAGCTCCACCGGGGTGCCGGTCACGGACACCGGCCCCCAGGGGGCAGGTCGGTGCAGCGTGGCCGGTGGCTCGGTGTCGGCCAGCCAGCTGCGCAGCCGGGCCAGGTCGGCCCGCCGCTCGTCGGGGTCCTCGGTCCAGCTCCAGCCGTAGCGGGCACGTTCCACGTGGAACCCGTGGGCGGCCAGCCGGCCGGGCAGGTCCGACCAGTCCTTGAGCGGCTCGCCGTGGACGGCGGCGAAGTGCGGCGCGAGGTAGGGCAGCTCCAGCGGCGTGTGCGCCGGGGTCGCCGTCGCGAGCAGCACGAAGGGTGCGTCCTTGACCCGGCCGGCGCCGGAGACCGATTTCCAGTGCTTCCACCGCTGGGTCGTGGTGTGCCGGACCATGTGCGCCTCGTCGGCGACGACGACGTCGAACCGCTGCCCGGTCGCCCGGGTCAGGCCGGCCACCTTGCCCAGCCGGTCCCAGGTCGTCACGCACCACCGCAGCCCGCCGTCGCCGAACGCCGCGATCGAGCGTGCCCAGTGCGGCACCGTGATCGCCGCCGGCCGGTCGGCGACGACCAGCACGGTGCGCACCGGTCGCTGAGAAGCGATCTGCTGGACGGCGAGGACGGCGGTGCCGGTCTTGCCCACTCCGGGGTCGTCGCCGAGCAGGAACATCCGCCCGCCGGCGGCCGCGTGCGCCGCGATGACGGCCGCACCGGTCACCTGCTCCGGCCGGGGTGACATCGGGCGGGCCGGCGGCACCGGTCGGGGCTCGGCGTTCAGCTCGTCCTCGACGAAGCGCTCGAACGAGTACGGCGCTGGATCGTAGGGCGCGAGCGCCGCCGGCAGGGACGGGCCGACGTACACGTGCGCGGACAGTCCGGCGTGCCAGACCGCACCGGGTGCGGGTGCGCGGAACGGGACGGACAG
>JAOPVN010000287.1 GCA_025966175.1 Modestobacter sp.
CGAGGCGCACCGGCTGAACGGACGCATCCGGCGGGACGCCGAGACGCGGCCGATGCAGCTCTTCCACGTCTCCATCTACTACATGGCGGCGCTGTCGCTGGCGATCGTCCTCGACGTCCTGATCTGAGAAAGGGCCACCCTTCCCCCCACGCCTCGCAGGCTCGGCGCGGGCCCCTGAAGGGTGGCCGGTCGAGTACGTCACCGAGCTCGCGGCGGGACCCTGCAGCGGGGCCAGCCGGCGCCCGGGCTGAGCTCGCGAAGCGTAGGGAGAACGGGTCCTTCGTCAGCCGACGGCGGTGGTGGCGACGGGTGCTGCGCCCACCGGGAGCTCGGAAGCCGGGCCCCGCACCGACCACAGCAGCCGCGCGGAGTAGACCGTGATGAGCACGGCCCCGGCCATGTGCGCCAGCACGAGCATTGCGGGCAGGTGCGTGAAGTACTGCACGTAGCCGATGACCCCCTGCAGCACCTCGACGACCAGCAGGTCGCGGGCGGCCCGGCGGACCCGGCCGGGGGAGTCGGTGGCGGCCAGCGCCACGAGCAGCGCGATGGTCAGGCCCAGCAGCAGGAAGACGACGTCGGCGTGCAGCTGGCTCATCAGCCCCGGGTCGAACCCGGTGCGCCCGGCCGCCGGGTCGCCGCTGTGCGGACCGCTGCCGGTCACCACCGTGCCGACGACGAGCACCGCGGCGACCGTGACGGCGATCCCGGAGGCCAGCAGGGCGAACGGACGGCGGACGACCAGCCGGCCGACCCCCGGTTCGCGGGAGCGCAGCCAGAGCACCGTGGCGACCGCGACCAGCACCATCGACAGCAGGAAGTGCGCGGCGACCGTCCACGGGTTCAGCCCGGTGAGCACGGTGACCCCGCCGAGCAGCGCCTGGGCGGGGATGCCCAGCAGGCTGAGCAGCGCCAGCCGGCGCAGGTCGCGGCGCACCGAGGTGAACACGGCGCCGACGGTGGCGAACGCCACGACGACGAGGGCGAAGGTGAGCATCCGGTTGCCGAACTCGATCAGCCCGTGCCCGGCCAGCTCGGCGGTCGGCACGATGCTGCCGTCGGTGCACTCCGGCCAGGTCGGGCAGCCCAGCCCCGAACCGGTCAGCCGGACAGCGCCGCCGGTCACGACGATGAGGCCGTTGGCGATGACGTTGGCCAGGGCGACCCGGGAGACGGTGGACGGGTTCACCGAGGCACGGCGGAGCGGGGCGGGGAGTACCGACACGGGCCCGATGCTACTGACCCCGGCGCGCCCGCCCCTGGGCCGAGCGGTCGGCCGGCGACCCCGGCCCGGCGGGCGCGGACGCGGTGGAATCGACCTCCGCGGAAGCGGTGCGCAGCGTTCCGCGGGGGTACGTCAGCGGGGGTCCCGTACCTACGAGAGGTTCCCGGTTGACATGACCAGCGACATCCCGGGCCCGCCGAACGCCGGCGGCCCTTTCGACGACTTCTTCCGTGGCGGTCCCGGCGGAGGCCGGGGCATGCAGCGGGTGGACATCACCCAGCTGCTCAGCGAGCAGTCCCGCGAACTGCTGAGCATGGCGGCCCGCCAGGCGAGCGAGTGGGGCAGCACCGACCTCGACGGCGAGCACCTGCTCTGGGCGCTGGCGGGTCATGAGCCCACCCGCAGTCTGCTCGCGCGGGCCGGCGCCGACCCCGACCGGCTGCGCGCTCAGCTGGAAGCGGAGCTCCGCCGGGGCGGGCCCACCGGCCGGCCGGTCACCCTCACCCCGGCCGCCAAGCGCGCGCTGCTGGACGCCCATCAGGTGTCCCGGGCGACCGGCTCCACCTACATCGGCCCCGAGCACCTGCTCTTCGCGCTGTCCCTGAACCCCGAGTCCGGCGCCGGCCGCGTGCTGGGCGAGGCCCGGGTCACGCCGGAGGGGCTGCAGCGCGCGGCGATGGGTGGCCCCAACGTCGCCCGGGGTGGTTCCAGTGGTGAGCAGCCGCCGACCAGCACCCCGGCGCTGGACGAGTTCGGCCGCGACCTGACCCAGCTGGCGCGCGACGGCAAGATCGACCCGGTCATCGGCCGGGCCGGCGAGATCGAGCAGACCATCGAGGTGCTGTCCCGCCGCACCAAGAACAACCCGGTGCTGATCGGTGAGGCCGGCGTCGGCAAGACCGCGATCGTCGAGGGCATCGCCGCGCAGATCGTGGACGGCGACGTCCCCGAGTCCCTGCGCGGGCGGCGGCTGGTCGAGCTGGACCTGACCGGGCTGGTCGCCGGCACCCGCTACCGCGGGGACTTCGAGGAGCGGCTCAAGAAGGTGATGGACGAGATCCGCGAGCACAGCGACGAGATGATCGTCTTCATCGACGAGCTGCACACCGTGGTGGGGGCCGGTGGCACCGAGGGGTCCGCGGGCGCCGGCAACATCCTCAAGCCGGCGCTGGCCCGCGGCGAGCTGCACATCGTCGGTGCCACGACGCTGGAGGAGTACCGCCGCAACATCGAGAAGGATGCCGCCCTCGAGCGCCGGTTCCAGCCGATCCTGGTGCCCGAGCCGAGCGTGCTGGACACCATCGAGATCCTGCGCGGCCTGCGCGACCGCTACGAGGCGCACCACCAGGTGCGGTTCACCGACGAGGCACTGGTCGCCGCGGCCGAGCTGTCCGAGCGGTACGTCACCGACCGGCACCTGCCGGACAAGGCGATCGACCTGATCGACCAGGCGGGCGCGCGCACCCGGTTGCGGGTCCGGCGGCCCACCACCGACCTGCGGGCGCTGGAGCACGAGGTGCAGCGGCTGCAGCGGGAGAAGGACCAGGCGGTCGCCGCCGAGCAGTACGAGCGCGCCTCGGCGCTGCGCGACGAGGTCGCGGCCGCCCAGGAGGCCCTGGAGCGGGCCCGGACGGGCGGGGGCAGCGGCATCCCCGAGGTGGGGATCACGGAGATCGCCGAGATCGTCTCCCGGTCGACCGGCATCCCGGTGACCCAGCTGACCGAGGAGGAGCGCGAGCGGCTGCTGCGCCTGGAGAGCGTCCTGCACAAGCGGGTCGTCGGCCAGGAGGAGGCCGTCGAGGTCGTCGCCGAGGCGATCCGCCGGGCGCGGGCCGGTCTGGGTGATCCGAACCGGCCGATCGGCAGCTTCCTGTTCCTGGGCCCGACCGGGGTGGGCAAGACCGAGCTGGCCCGGGCGTTGGCGGAGGCGCTGTTCGGCGACACCGCCCGGATGATCCGGCTGGACATGAGCGAGTTCCAGGAGCGGCACACGGTCAGCCGGCTGGTCGGCTCACCCCCCGGCTACGTCGGGTACGAGGACGCCGGGCAGCTGACCGAGGCGGTGCGTCGCCGTCCCTACTCGGTGGTGCTGCTCGACGAGATCGAGAAGGCGCACCCCGACGTGTTCAACACGCTGTTGCAGCTGCTGGACGACGGGCGCCTGACCGACTCCCAGGGGCGGACGGTCAACTTCCGCAACACGGTGGTGATCATGACCTCCAACATCGGGTCCGAGTACCAGGAACGCCACCCGGTCAGCCGCCTGGTCGGCGCGCCTCCCGGCTACATCGGCTTCGAGGAGGGCGGCCAGCTGACCGAGGCAGTGCGGCGCAAGCCGTACTCCGTCGTGCTGCTGGACGAGATCGAGAAGGCGCATCCCGACGTCTTCAACACCCTGCTGCAGGTGCTCGACGACGGGCGCCTGACCGACTCGCAGGGGCGGACGGTCAACTTCCGCAACACCGTCGTGATCAGGACCTCGAACATGGGCTCGGTGCACCTGCTCGAGGGCATCACCGGCGACGGCGAGATCCGCGCCGACGCCCGCGACCG
>JAOPVN010000293.1 GCA_025966175.1 Modestobacter sp.
GCCGGGACCGGGTGGCGATCAGCCGGTTCACCTTCGAGCTGGCCGACCCGGCGCACCTGGGTGCGGTGCTGCAGACGGTGCGCAACGTCGACGGCGTCTTCGACGTGGAGCGCGTGACCGCCTGAGAAGGGGCCCCCGCGCAGGCTCGGGCCCGCCGAGGAGGGGGCCGGGGCGGGGAATCAGGCGGGGCTGCGGGGGTCGACCAGGAACCCGGGGTTCTCGCAGGTCGCGCCGGGCTCCGGCGTGGTGTCCGGGTTGAACGCCAGCAGGTCGACGAAGCCGACGACCCGCGGGTCGCCCGCGCTGCTCACCTGCACCTGGTGGTTCCACGCCTGCAGCGAGATGACCGCGCCCTGGTCCGGGTACGGGGAGAGCATCAGCCCGGGGCGGCCGTCGACCAGCTGGGTGAGGATGACGACGTCGTCCGGGCTGGTCAGAGCCGGGTCGTAGGTCACCCACACCGCGCCGTGCTCGAGGGAGTGGACGGCGTTCTCCGGGCGGATCTCCACCGCGTAGACGCTGCCGGTGCAGTCCGCCCACTCCGGGTCGTGCTGCCCGCCGACCGGCGGGGTCTCGAGGTAGTCGACGTGCGACGCGGTGTGCAGCTGGCCCGCTGGGTAGGCAGCCACCTCGGTGCCGCGCAGCGTCAGCGGCGCCGGCGCTGCGGTGCCTGCGACGACCGAGGTGCAGCCGGCGAGCAGGGCGGTGCCGGCGGCCGCCGCCGTCCACCGGCCCGGTCCGACGCCTGACCTCGGCCCCCTCCAGGGCGTCCCCGAGCCTGCGAGGAGACCCAGGAGGGGGCCTCTTCTCACTGGGCGAGCGTCATCGTGGTGATCGTCACCGGCTGGGTCGGCTTGCCGTCGTTCGCCCCGTTGGACCCGTCGTTGCCGTTGGCCGCGATGGTGTCCAGGACGGCGAGCCCGGGCTCGTCGATGGTGCCCACGACGGTGTAGCTCGGCGGGAGCTGGCTGTCGCCGTAGACGAGGAAGAACTGACTGCCGTCGGCGCCCTGGCCGCTGTTGGCCATGGCCAGCGTGCCCCGGGGGTAGGTCTCGCTGCCGGTGACCTGGGTCGGGTAGGTGAACCCGGGCCCACCGGTCCCGCTGCCCGACGGGTCGCCGCACTGCAGCACCTTGAGGGCGGCGGAGTCGGTCTCCCGGTGGCAGGGGGTGCCGTCGAAGTAGCCCTGCTGGGTGAGCGCCTCGAAGCTGGCCGCGGCACAGGTGGCCGTCGCCCGGTCCAGGTTCAGCCCGATCGCGCCGGCGTTGGTGGTCATCGTCAGCGCGAGCGTGCCGGTGGTGGCGATGTCACCGGAGGGTGGAGTGACCGCGACGCCGGCGCTGGCGGTGCCGTCGGTGGTGTACGTGCACGGCCCCGCGACGGTGGTCTGGCCGGCGGGTGCAGCGGTGGCCGAGCCGGTGGTGGGGGAGGCCGCGGCGGCCGTGTTGTCGCTGCTGCCGCCCCCGAGGCCGCTGATGACGAGCGCGGCAGCGACCACGGCGAGGACGGCGACCGCCGTGACGCCGATCAGCAGGCGGGTCCGGCGCTTGCGGGCGAGCTGCTCGCGCCGCTCCAGCTGGCGCTGCAGCCGTCGTTGCGCGGCCTGACGACGCTGCTTGTTGGTCGGCACTCTTCTCGGACTCCTCGGCATCTGCGCGGACGCGGGGGCGGCCCGCTCGTCGAGCTGACGCCATCCACCCCGCGGTGTCGAGTGCCCAGTCTAGGGCGGGCACCTGTCCGCTCCCTGGCAGCGCCGCCCGGCCGTGATCTCCCCGCGTAACCTGCACGGGTGCTCATCCGCTCGTTCCCCGCCGGCGCGTTCGGCACCAACTGCTACGCCGTCGCGACCGGGGCGGGCTCGTCGGCGCTGCGCCAGGAGTGCGTCGTCGTCGATCCCGGCATGGACGCCGTCGAGCCGCTGGCCCGGATGCTGGCCGACAACGGGCTGGCACCGGTGGCCGTCGTGCTCACCCACGGGCACCTGGACCACACCTTCTCGGTGCTCCCGGTGTGCGAGGGCTACGACATCCCCGCCTACCTGCACCCCGCCGACGCCGGCATGCTGTCGGACCCGATGCGCTGGCACGGTCCCGCGCTGGCGCCGCTGATCGGGCAGGTCGCGCTGCCCGACCCCGCCGACGTCAAGCCGCTGGACGACGGCGCCACGCTGTCGCTGGCCGGCGTGCAGCTGACCGTGCGGCACGCGCCGGGGCACACCCAGGGGTCGGTGATGTTCTCCGTCGACCTCGACGACTCCCCGGGCCTGCTGGCCGGGGACGTGCTCTTCGCCGGCTCGGTCGGCCGGGTGGACCTGCCCGGCGGCTCCTGGGACGCGATGCTGACCTCGCTGCGGGACGTCGTCCTGCCGCTGGACGACGCGACCGTCGTCCTGCCCGGGCACGGCCCGGCGACCACGATCGGGCGCGAGCGCGCCACCAACCCCTACCTCGCGGAAGCTGCCGCGGCACCGAAGGGCCGGGGCTTGTGAGCGAGCATCGCAGCGAGCGCACGAGCCGACAGGGAGTGAGCATCGCAGCGAGCTCTGCGAGCGAGGAGCGGAGCGACCGCGGAGGCGACGCATGACGCAGCGAGCGAGGAGCGGAACGAACCTACGAGCGAAGCGAGTGATGACACTGTGACCGAGCCCATGCGGGCTCCCAAGGGCGCGTTCGACACGCTGCCGCCGGCGTCGGACCAGTTCCTCGCCGTACGCGACACCCTCACCGCGCCGCTGCGGCGGGCGGGGTACGGCTACATCGAGACGCCGACCTTCGAGGACACCGCGGTCTTCTCCCGCGGCGTGGGGGAGTCGACCGACGTCGTCTCCAAGGAGATGTACACGTTCACCGACCGCGGTGGGCGGTCGCTCACCCTGCGCCCGGAGCTCACCGCAGGGCTGATGCGGGCCTTCATCGAGCACCGGCTGTACTCCGGCGCGCTGCCGGTGAAGCTCTGGGCGGTCGGGTCGGCGTTCCGCTACGAGCGCCCGCAGGCCGGCCGCTACCGGCACTTCACCCAGGTCGACTGCGAGGCCCTGGGCGTCGACGACCCGGCGCTGGACGCCGAGGTGATCGCGCTGGGGGTCCAGGGGTTCCGCGACCTCGGTCTCCGTGACTTCGACCTGCTGCTGACCTCGCTGGGCGACGCCACCTGCCGGCCGCAGTACCGGGAGCTGCTGGTCGACTTCCTGGCGAAGATCGACCTGGACGAGGACACCCGGCGCCGCGCGGAGATCAACCCGCTGCGCGTGCTGGACGACAAGCGCCCCGAGGTGCAGGCCCAGCTGGACGACGCCCCGCTGATGGTCGACCACCTGTCGGACTCCACCAAGGCCCACTACGACGCCGTCCGCCAGTACCTCACCGACCTCGGGGTGACCTGGACCGAGGCACCCAAGCTGGTGCGCGGGCTGGACTACTACACGAAGACCACGTTCGAGTTCGTCCACCACGGGCTCGGTTCGCAGTCCGCGATCGGCGGCGGCGGGCGCTACGACGGGCTGTCCGCAGCGCTCGGCGGGCCCGACCTCTCCGGCATCGGGTACGCGGTCGGGGTCGACCGGACGCTGCTGGCGGTCCAGGCCGAGGGGCTGGATCTCGCCGCGTCGACCGGGGTGCAGGCCTTCGTCGTCCCGCTGGGCGCGGAGGCCAAGCGGTTCGCCGTGCGGCTGGTCGGGCAGCTGCGGCAGGCCGGGATCTCGGCCGACACGGTGTACGGCGACCGCGGGCTCAAGGGCGCGATGAAGGCCGCCGACCGCTCGGGCGCCTCGCACGCGGTGGTGGTGGGCGACCGGGACCTGGCCGAGGGCGTGGCGCAGCTGCGTGACCTGCGCACGCACGAGCAGGTCGCCGTCCCCCTGGGCGAGCTGTTCGACCGGGTGCGTGCGACGGTGGTCGCGTGAAGACGACGGGCGAGCGAGCATCGAAGGGAGCGCCAGCGACCGAGGAGCGGAACGAGT
>JAOPVN010000299.1 GCA_025966175.1 Modestobacter sp.
GTCCGGCGCGGCCCGCTCGTAGGCACTGGGCGCCAGCGCCGGGCGCAGCCGGTCCAGGCCGGCAGCCGCCTCCGCCGCCACGGTGGCGACGGAGCAGCGCAGCAGCTGGGCGATACCGGCGTCGGGCAGACGCTCGTGCCAGCGCAGGACGACGACGGCGCGGGTCCGCGGTGACAGCTCCCGCAGGGCGCCCGCGAGGTCCGGCTCCTCCGGCGCGGTCGCGGGCAGGGCTTCGATGACCTGCTCGGCGCGGGTGAGCCGGGCCCATCGGCTGGTGGCGCCGGCGACCAGCGCGCGCAGGACCGTGGGCTCGGGGTCGCGGGGCCATGAGCGCCGGGTGCGGGTCAGCGCGCGCTGGACCAGCTCCTCGGCACTCCGCTGGTCGCCGGTGAGCAGCAGCGCGGTGCGCAGCAGCGCCGGACGGCGCTCGGCGACGAACACCGAGAAGGCAGCATCGACGTCCTGGTCCACCGTCGCCCCTCTCGTCGTCCCCGGGTGTTCGTTCCGGGGGCGCCCGCCGGTTCTACCCCGGGCGGTGGCCGACGAGCAGAAGCAGGGTCTCGGCGTACTGGTCGATGGCGCGCTCGCGCGCCCGGCCGGTGAGATGCGCGCACCACACCGGGGTCTGCGACATCGCGGCGTGCATGCAGAGCAGCACCGGGTCGATCGCGGTGACGGTGAAGTCGCCCGAGGCCACACCGGCCTCGAGGACCCGGCGGAAGACCTGGTCGTGCCGCCGCCGCAGCTCCTTGATCCGGGCCTGCTGGGCCGAGGGCCACTCCTGCGGCGCCAGGAAGAGCCGCAGCGCCGCGGGGTACTCCCGGACGGCGATGCCGATGTGCTCACGGACGAGCGCCCGCAGCCGGTCGAGCGGGGCGCCCTCCCGGCCGGCCGGCAGGCCCTCGAGGCGGGCGGTCCATTCGTTGCCCAGCGTCTCGATGGCGGCGGTGACCAGCTCGTCCTTGCTGGCGAAGTAGTAGTACAGCGACCCCTTGGTCACGTCGAGACGCTCGGCGACGTCCTCCAGGCTCACCGCCTCGTAGCCCTGGGCGCCGAAGAGTTCCGCGGCGGTGGTCAGGATCTCCTGGATCCGCCGCCCGCGCTTGCGCTCCACCCGCCCGGGCGCCGCTGCGTCGGCGACCGCCCCTTCCGTGCCCATTCGCCCTCCCTGTGCCCGACCGGTCCTCAGTCTACCGCGCGGTCAGAATTCAACCTCATCGTCAACTCTTGACTCCGGAGTCAAGAATCGGCACGGTGGGGAGATCCGTGAACGGGGTCACACCCCGACGGGGGAGCCGACGACGAGGGAGTTCGCAGTGATGGCGCAGGACCGCACCGAGAGCCGCTACGAGGACGTCCGCTACGAGGTCGACGGCCCGGTCGCCGTCATCACCATCGATCGGCAACAGCGTTACAACGCCTTCCGCGGCCGGACCGTGGAGGAGCTGATCTCCGCGTTCCGCACCGCCTGGGCCGACCGGAGCGTGCAGGTCGTCATCCTCACCGGAGCGGGGGAGAAGGCGTTCTGCACCGGCGGGGACGTCAAGCAGCGGGCCGAGACCGGCGACTACGGGCCCACCGAGAGCGGCATGTTCGAGATCGGCTACCTGCACAAGGTCATTCGGGACATCCCCAAGCCGGTCATCGCCGCCGTCAACGGCCTGGCCATCGGCGGCGGGCACGTGCTGCACGTGCTCTGCGACCTCTCCATCGCCAGCGAGACGGCCCGGTTCGGCCAGGCCGGGCCCCGGGTCGGCTCCTTCGACGCCGGCTTCGGGTCGGCCTACCTGGCCCGGGTGGTGGGGAGAAGAAGGCCCGCGAGATGTGGTTCCTCTGCCGGCAGTACACCGCCGAGCAGGCCGAGCGGATGGGCCTGGTCAACACCGTCGTGCCGGCCGACCAGCTGATGGCCGAGGCGATGTCCTGGGCCCGGGAGATCGCCGCGAAGAGCCCGACCGCGATCCGGTTCCTCAAGCAGTCGTTCAACGCCGACACCGACCACCAGGCCGGCCTCAGCAACCTGGCGATGTCCGCACTCGACCTCTACGCCGTCTCGGCGGAGGGCATGGAGGGTGCGACCGCCTTCGCCGAGAAGCGGCAGCCCGACTTCGCCCGTCACGTGATCTCCCACTGAGGCGCCGGCCGTGGACTTCGCCCTCGGCGACGAGCAGCAGGACTGCCGCGACCGGGCCCGGGAGATCGCCCAGAAGAAGCTGCTGCCCGAGTACCGGACGCGCGAGCGGGCCGGCCGGATCGACCCGGAGCTGCGTCGTGAGCTCGGCGCAGCCGGCCTGATCGCACCGGAGATCGGCGTCGAGTTGGGCGGCCGGGGCCTGGACCGGGTGACCTCCGGCCTGGTCACCGAGGAGATCGGCCGGGGCGACATCAACGTCGCCTACCTGCAGGTGGTCGGCTCCCTGGTCGGCCAGATCCTCGCCGGCAACGCCCTGCCCGACGTCGCCGGGCGCTGGGTGCCGAAGATCTGCAGTGGCGAGGAGATCGTCGGCATCGGGCTGACCGAACCGCACGCGGGCTCCGACGCCGGGATGCCGCGGCTCACCGCGGTGCGCGACGGCGCCGACTGGGTGCTCGACGGCGTCAAGTCGCTGTCCTTCGCGCAGGACGCGGCCGCCGTCGTGGTCTTCGCCCGGACCGGGCCGTCGCAGGCGCGGGGCAAGGACATCAGCGCCTTCGTCGTCCCGCTCGACCTGCCCGGGGTCACCCGGGAGCTGTACTCGGACATGGGGACGACGGCGGTCGGCCGCGGTGCCGCGCACCTCGACGGCGTCCGCATCCCCGCCGACTCCCTGCTCGGCGAGGAGGGCCGCGGCTTCACCCAGGTGATGCAGGGCTTCGACTTCAGCCGGGCGCTGATCGGCCTGCAGTGCATCGGCTGCGCCCAGCAGACCGTCGACGAGACCTGGGAGCACGTCAGCACCCGGCAGGCCTTCGATCGGCCGCTGTCGAAGAACCAGGGGGTGTCCTTCCCGCTGGCCGAGGCGGAGACGCTGCTGACCGCCGCCCGGCTGCTCTGCTACCAGACGCTCTGGCTCAAGGACGCCGGCCGCCCGCACACCGCGCAGGCGGCGATGAGCAAGTGGTGGGCACCCAAGACCGCCTACGACGTCATCAACCAGTGCCTGCTGCTGCACGGCCAGTACGGCTACCGCACCGAGCTGCCGATCGAGCAGCGGCTGCGCGACGTCCTGGGCCTGCAGATCGGCGACGGCACCGCCCAGATCATGAAGCTCGTCATCGCCCGGCAGCGCCTGGGCCGCGAGCTCGCGCCCTGAGATCCAGCTCGTGACACCCACCAACCAGCAGGAAGGCAACGCGGCCATGGGAAAGCTCGAGGACAAGATCGCCATCGTGACCGGCGCCGGCCAGGGCATCGGCCGGGCCATCGCCGAGAAGCTCGCCGCCGAGGGCGCCACCGTGGTGGCCACCGACGTCAACGAGGCCACCGCGAAGGAGACCGCCGCGACGATCGGCGGGAGCGCGGTCGGCATCCGCACCGACGTCACCTCGCGGGAGTCGGTCGACGCGATGGTGGCGCAGGTCCGCGCGCGGTTCGACCGGATCGACGTCCTGGTCAACAACGCCGGCTGGGACAAGGCCGGTCCGTTCGTCGACTCCGACCCTGCCGACTGGGACCGGGTCATCGCGATCAACCTCTACGGCGTCCTGCACACCTCGAGGGCCGTGCTGCCGCTGATGATCGGGCAGAAGTCGGGCTCGGTCGTGAACCTGGCGTCGGACGCCGGCCGGGTCGGGTCGTCCGGGGAGGCCGTGTACTCCGCCGCGAAGGGCGGGGTCATCGCCTTCACCAAGGCGACGGCGCGGGAGATGGCCCGCTACCAGGTCAACGCGAACTGCGTCTGCCCCGGCCCGACCGACACCGCCCTGTTCGCCTCGATGGGCGGTGACGACCCGAAGCTGCGTGAGGCGCTGACCCGGGCCATCCCGTTCCGTCGGCTCGCCGACCCCACCGACCTCGCCAACGCGGTCGCGTTCCTCGCCTCCGACGAGGCGGCCTACATCACCGGCCAGACCGTCAGCGTCAGCGGCGGCCTCACGATGAGCTGACGGGACCCCCACGATGTCGTTCGAGACCATCCTCACCGCCGAGCAGGTCGAGCGGTACACCGCCGAGGGGCTGTGGACCGGCCGCCTCATCACCGACTTCCTCGACGAGGTCGCCGCGGCCGACCCCGACAAGCTCGCCGCGATCGACGCCCGCGGGCGGACCACCTACGGCGAGCTCAAGCGGCTCTCCGACCGCGCCGCGCTGGGGCTGCTGGAGCTGGGGGTGCGTCCGGGCGACGTCGTGAGCTTCCAGCTGCCCAACTGGACCGAGTTCCTGGTCCTGCACTTCGCGCTCACCCGGATCGGCGCGGTCAACAACCCGCTCATCCCCATCTACCGGGACCGCGAGGTCGGCTTCATGGTCGCCCTCGCCCGCTCGACGGTGATCGTCGTGCCGCAGGAGTTCCGCGGCTACGACTACCCGGGGATGGTCCAGCGGCTGCGCGGGGACTGGCCGGATCTCCGCCACGTGCTGGTCGTCGACGGCCCGACCACCGACAGTCAGACCTCGTGGCAGGAGTTCATCGAGACGCCCTGGGAGGAGCGCCGCGACCCCGCCGAGCTCGACGCGCTGCGTCCGGACCCGGACGACGTGACGCTGCTGATCTTCACCTCGGGCACCACGGGTGAGCCCAAGGGCGTGATGCACACGCACAACACGCTGGTCGCGGCCAACGCCCCGCTCCCGGAACGCCTGGGGGTCGGCCGGGACAGCGTCGTCCACATGGCCTCGACCTTCGCCCATCTGACCGGCTTCCTCTACGGCGTCCGGCTGCCCACGCAGGTCGGCGGCGCCACCGCGGTCTACCAGGACGTCTGGGACCCGGCGCGCTTCGTCGACCTGGTGGAGCAGCACCGGATCAGCTACACGTCGGCGGCCACCCCCTTCCTGCACGACACCCTGCAGGTGCCCGGCCTGGACGCGCGCGACGTCTCCTCGCTGCGGCTGTTCTGCTGCATGGGCGCGCCGATCCCGCGCGCGATCATGCGCCAGGCGCGCCGTGCGCTGCCCCGACTCACCGTGCTCGGCGGCTGGGGGCAGAGCGAGAACGGGCTGGTCACCCTGGGGATACCGGGGGACCCCGAGGAGAAGCTCGTGGAACGGGACGGGTATCCGTGGCCGGGCATGGAGATCCGCGTCGTCGGGTTCGCCGGGGAGCCGCTGGAGGCGGGCCAGGAGGGTCGGCTGCAGGTGCGCGGCCCGTTCCTGTTCGTCGGGTACGCCGAGCGGCTGGAGATGACCCGGGCCAGTTTCGACGGTGACTGGTTCGAGACCGGTGATCTGGCCTCGATCGACGCCGAGGGCTACCTGAACATCACCGGCCGGACCAAGGACGTGATCATCCGCGGCGGGGAGAACATCCCGGTCGCCTACATCGAGAACGTGCTCTACGAGCACCCGTCGCTGACCGCGGTGGCCGTGGTCGGGGTGCCCGATCCGCGGCTGCAGGAGCGGGCGTGCGCCGTCGTCACGCTCGTGCCCGGGGTCGACTCGTTCACCCTGGCCGAGATGCGGGTGTTCCTCGACCGGAAGGGCGTGTCCCGGCACTACTGGCCGGAGAGCCTCGAGGTGGTCGGTGAGCTGCCCCGCACCGCCAGCGGCAAGATCCAGAAGTTCCAGCTGCGCGACCGGCTGGCGGCGCAGGCGTGACCGTGGCAGACGGCACCGGCACCGCCACCGTCACGGTCGAGGTCGCCGACGGGCTGGCGGTGGTGACGATCCGCCGTCCGGAGGTGCACAACGCCCTCTCCGCGCAGGTGCTGGCCGACCTGGGGTCGGCGCTCTCCGCGCTCCGCGACGACGAGGAGGTCGGCGTCGTGGTGTTCACCGGCGCCGGGGACCGGGCCTTCGCCGCCGGTGCCGACATCGGCGAGGTGCGGGACTACACCCTGCAGACGGGGCTCGACGCGCAGATCCAGCGGCTCTTCGACGAGGTGGAGGCGTTCCCCAAGCCGACCGTCGCGGCGGTCAACGGGGTCGCCCTGGGCGGCGGCTGCGAGCTGGCCATGGCGTGCGACATCCGCATCGCCGCGGAGACGGCGCGGTTCGGTCTGCCCGAGACCGCGCTGGCGGTCCTGCCCGGGGCCGGCGGCACCCAGCGGCTGGCCCGGCTGGTGGGCACCGGGCGGGCGGTGGAGATGATCCTCACCGGCCGGACCGTCGACGCCGAGGAGGCCCGGCAGATGGGCCTGGTGACCGCAGTGGTGCCGGGGCCGCAACTGATGGCTGAGGCGCGCCGGGTGGCCGACCTCGTGCTGGCGAAGGGACCGCTGGCGGTCCGGCTGGCCAAGCTGGTCATCCGCACCGGCATGGACGCCGACCAGCGCACCGGCCAGGTGGTCGAGCGGCTGGCCCAGGCACTGCTGTACACGACCGCGGACAAGCAGGAGGGCACGACGGCGTTCCTGGACAAGCGGGCGCCGGAGTTCCGGGGCGACTAGGTCGGGTCTCCTCGAGGGAAGCCGATCCACGAGCCGATCAGGGGCGTTGACCTGCGGCAACAGTGCGCCGGCGCGGCATGCCCCCCAGGTGAGCAGCACGGTCGTCGGCGCTTGACCTGGCGTGCGGGCCTGCCGCAAGACAGGGCCTCCCGCGACCACTGACCACGGGAGCGACTTCGATGGTTCTCCGCCGCATCGTGCCAACCTCAACGTCGACGATGCCACCACCGGCCACGACTTCTACGAGGAGTTCCTCGGCCTTCGGAAGGAGTTCGATCCCCACGCCATCGTGGTCAACATCGTCGGACACCCGGACCAGCCCCCTTGACCGCACCTGCCCAGCCCGGCGCACCCGTGGTGGAGGCCGCTCCGGTGCCGCACCGGGGCATGGGCGTCGCCCCGCCCTGGCAGGGCTGACGTGCACCAGTTCGGCCTGAGCCGGCGGACACTCTCCTGGGGGAGGCCCTCATGAGCGTGCGCAGCGGTTCCTCCCGGGCATCGCGGCCGACGGGGACCAGCTCCCGCACCGGCCCGCGTCCCGGATCCGAACCCGAGCTGGTCGTCGGCTTCGACCGGGACGAGGCCAGCGAGACGGCGCTCCAGGTGGCCCGCGACCTCGCCCGCCGCCTGCACGCGCACCTCACCGTCGTGCACGCCGTGGACCTGGGCGACTACCCGATCGACCCGGACACCCCGGGCTGGGAGGACCAGGCCGAGGTGACCCTGGCCGAGGAACGGGCTCGCGTGCAGCAGGCCCTCGCGGGCCACCGGTTCGGCTGGTCCTACGAGACCCGCCACGGCGAACCCGCCGACGTGCTGATCCAGGTCGCCGAGGAGCGCGACGCCCTGCTCATCGTGGTGGGCCGCCACGAGCACGGCGTCAGCGAACGGCTCCGGCGGCTGATCGACGGATCGGTGTCCCACCGGCTGACGAACCGGTGTGGGCGCCCCGTGCTGGTGGTGCCGCACGACCACGGCCCCTACCCGGCGCCTCAGGTCCCGGCGTAGGCCGACGCGAGCCGGGCGAACCCCTCGGCCAGGCTCACCCGCGGCGCCCAGCCCAGCGCCTCGCGGGTCCGGCGCTGGTCGAACCAGTGCGCGGTGGCCAGCTGCTCGGCCAGGAACCGGGTCAGCGGGGGAGTGTCCCGGCGCTGGGTCGCGGTCCACACCCCCTCCACGGCGGCGCCGGCCGCCCAGGCCAGCGGGAACGGCACGTGCCGACGCGGGCCCGGGACGCCGGCGGCCTGGCAGAGCCGGGCGATGACCTCGGCCACCGGACGCGGCTCGCCGTTGGAGACGACGAGCGCCTCTCCGTGCACGGGGGCATGGACCGCGGCCACCAGGGCGTCGGCGGCGTTGTCCACGTAGGTGGTGTCGATCAGTGCGGCACCCGAGCCGATCACCGGCAGCCGCCCGGTGCGGGCCCGTTCGACGATCCGCTCGACCAGCTGGGTGTCACCCGGCCCCCACACCAGGTGCGGCCGGACCACGAGGACGGCAAGGGCGGCGGAGTCCGCCGCCAGCGCCGCGCCCTCGGCCACGGCCTTGGACCGCGAGTAGTGCCCGCGGGCCCGCTCGGGGTCGGCC
>JAOPVN010000303.1 GCA_025966175.1 Modestobacter sp.
ACGGGGTCGACCGGTGGCTGGCCGACACCGCCGCGGCGACCGTGCTGCTGCCCAACGCCGACGAGGCACGGCTGCTGACCGGTTGCCCGGACCCCGCTGAGGCGGCCCGTGCCCTGGCCGGGCAGCACCCGGTGGTGGTCGTGAGCCTGGGCGCCGACGGGGCGCTCTGGGCTGCCGGCGACGAGCTGGTGCACCGGCCCGCGCACCCGGCCGACGTCGTCGACACCACCGGCGCCGGCGACGCCTTCACCGCCGGGGTGCTGTCGGTGTGGACCGCGACCGGCGGCCGCCCGGACCCCGCGGCTGCCCTGGACGCGGGCCTCCGCCGGGCCGCCACCGTGGTGGGGCGGCCCGGGGCCCGCTGAGGGTCACATGTCGATGACGCGGCCCGTGCTCGCCGGGTTCTCCAGGATGCGGTCGGGTGCCGGCGGCCGGTAGCGGTTGACGTCGAGCTGCTTCTTCGGCGGCCCGTCGTTGGCCATGACCACCGCGACCCAGGGCAGGACGGTGCCGAGGACGGCGAAGACGGCCATCAGCCACAGCGAGACCTGGTAGGTCATCGCGGCGAGGACGAGGCTCGCGGCACGGATGGCCATGGTGATCGCGTAGCGCTTCTTGCGGGCCGCGTGCTGATCGGCCTGGCTGGGCGCGGCCTCGGTGATGAGCAGGGGCTCGCTGCGGTCGTGCCGGCTGGAGGACTGGCTGGAGGCCACGGTCGTCCTTCCCTGGGCTGGCCGGGGGATGGGCGGCGGTGGTCGGCTCGCGGTGGTTCGACCGGCCCCCGGAGCCCCCGGCTCCTGCGGCCCATCGTGCCACCGGATCCTGCTCCACGCAGAGACCGGGGGCGCCCGTTGCGGCAGGATCGGGGCATGAGCGGGGACGCCTCGGACGAGCCGGTCGCCGTCCTCCCGTGGGCGGGCCGCGAGATCACCCGGGTGGCCGTCGACTCCCAGCTCCGGTTGCTGTTCGACGACGGCGCGGAGCTGGTCGTGGCGGCTCCGCTGACGCTGACCGGCCCGGCGGGCACGGACACGGTCGCCCCCGGGGAGCTGGGCACGCTCGCCCCTGCGCTGGCGCTGCTGTGGCAGACCGCCACCGCCGCAGTGGTGGGCGCCGACGACGTCCTGGTGCTGACCTTCCGGGGCGGCACGGTCCTGCGCGTGCCGGCCCACCCGCACTACGAGGCCTGGAACGCCACCGGTGCGGGCTGGAACGGGAAGGGTGCCGACGACTGGATGGTGGTCAGCACGCCCGGCGGGCGGCTCGCGGTCTGGGGCGAGCCCCCCGAGGGTGGCCGGTTCCCCGCGGACGCGCTCTAGCCCTTCGCTGCCTTGGCCTCCTTCGCGGCCTGCTTCGCCTGCTGCTTGTGGGCGCGCACCTCGGCCAGCGACGTCGGGCCGGTGATGTCGGCCACCGAGCGGCGTGCGCCCTCCTGGCCGTAGTCCCCCGCCGCCTCCCGCCAGCCCGGCGGCGTGACGCCGCACTGCTTGCCCAGCAACGCCAGGAAGATCTTCGACTTCTGAGCGCCGAAGCCGGGCAGCTCGCCGAGCCGGCGCAGCAGGGTGGCGCCGTCGGGGACGTCGGCCCACAGCGCGTCGGCCCGGCCGTCGTAGCGCTCGACCAGGAGGCGGGCCAGGTCCTGGGTGCGGGCGGCCATCGAGCCCGGGTAGCGGTGCACCGCCGGCGGCCCCTGGAAGTGGCGCTGCAGCAGCTCCGGGTCGCACTCGGCGAGCTGGACGGCGGACAGGGTCTCGACGCCGAGCCGGTCGGCCAGCAGGCGGGGGCCGGCGAACGCCCGCTCCATCGGGAACTGCTGGTCCAGCAGCATGCCGATCAGCAGGGCCAGCGGGTCGCGGCCGAGCAGCTCGTCGGCGGCGTCGTCCTGGGAGAGGTGGAGGGTCGGCACGCCGGAGATCCTGCCCGACTCCCGGCCGCACCGGACCGCCCGGGAGGATCGTCCGGTGCGTGCAGTGGTGACCCGGGTGAGCGAGGCGTCGGTGACGGTGGACGGCGAGGTCGTGGGCAGCATCGGTGCCGGTCTGCTGGCGCTGGTCGGGGTCGGCCGGGACGACGACGCCGACCGGGCCCGCGCCCTGGGGAAGAAGCTGCACGAGCTGCGCGTCTTCCCCACCGACGACGGTGCCCGCTCGATCGGCGACCTGGGCCTGCCGGTGCTGGTGATCAGCCAGTTCACGCTCTACGCCGACACCCGCAAGGGCCGCCGTCCCTCGTGGGCCGACGCGGCGCCGGGCGAGCTGGCCGAGCCGCTGGTCGACGAGGTGGTCGCCGAGCTGCAGCGCCGCGGCACGAAGGTCTCGACCGGGCGCTTCGGCGCGCGGATGTCGGTCGCCTCGGTCAACGAGGGACCGATGACCCTGCAGCTGGAGGTCTAGCTCCCCGCCGTCCCGGGTAGCACCAATGCGTACGGCGTCCCGGACGCCGTACAACTGGACGTTGGCTGTGAGTTGCGCCGCGCCGGAACACCTCGCCGGTCCGGTCCGTTGCACACCACGTACCACACCGGACAGAACGGCTGGAGAGTGACCCGGCGATCCCGGGCCCGACGCTCCGACCGCCTCCACCGGGGTGCGTCACGCCGACCACGGCGGCGACGCATCCGGACCCCGAAGCAAGGACGAATACTCATCGTGACCGTGCTGCAGTCCTCCCCCACCGACACCCTCGAGGTGCGCTCTCCGCGCCGCGCCCCGGACACCAGTGGCCTGGTGTCGACGGACCTGGTGCGCGTCTACCTCAACACCATCGGCAAGACC
>JAOPVN010000226.1 GCA_025966175.1 Modestobacter sp.
GTGCCGGGAAGGTGGGCCACGACGCGGCGACCGCCGGCCTGCTGCTCGCCGTCGCCGCCGCCGCGCTGGGTGGGGGACCGGTGGTCACCGCCGTCCTGCGGGCGGCCGATCCCGGCGCCGGGCCGGAGCGTCGCCGGGCGTCGGACCCCGAGGTGCTGCGCGGCGGGGCGTGGATCGGCGTCCTGGAGCGCACCGCCATCGCGGCGACCGTGCTCGCCGGCTGGCAGGAGGGCCTCGCCGTCCTCATCGCCGTGAAGGGGCTGGGCCGGTTCAACGAGCTCAAGGCGCCGGTCGCCGCCGAGCGCTTCATCATCGGCACCCTGGCCAGCGGCCTGTGGGCGATCGGCTGCGTCGGCGTCGCCGTCCTCCTCCGCCGCTAGGCGGTGTGGCCCCTCTGCAGGGGCCCGCGCCGAGCCTGCGAGGCGTGGGGGGCAGAGGGGTCCTTAATCGGTGAAGACCTCGATCTGCGCGCCCATCTCGACCAGTCGCTCGTAGAGCTGCTCGTAACCGCGGGCGATGATGTCGACGTTGCGCAGCACCGAGTTGCCCTTGGCCGCCAGCATTGCCAGCAGGATGCAGACCGCCGGCCGCAACGCCGGCGGGCAGACGATCTCCGCCGCCGACCACCGGGTCGGCCCTTCCACCAGCACCCGGTGCGGGTCGAGCAGCCGCACGTCGGCGTTCAGCCGGGTCAGGTCGGAGAGGTGGATCGCCCGGTTGTCGTAGACCCAGTCGTGGATCAGCGTGCTGCCGGTGGCGGTCGCGGCGATGACCGCGAAGAACGGCAGGTTGTCGATGTTCAGCCCGGGGAACGGCATCGGGTGCACCTTGTCGATCGGTGCCCGCAGCTGCGAGGGGTGGATCGTGACGTCGACCAGCCGGGTCCGGCCGTTGTCGGCCGGGTACTCCGGCGACAGGTCGAAGCGGAGCCCCATCTCGGCCAGGATCGCCAGCTCGATCTCCAGGAACTCGATCGGCGCGCGCCGCACGGTGAGCTCGGAGTTGGTGACGATGCCCGCGGTCAGCAGGCTCATCGCCTCGACCGGGTCCTCGCTCAGCGGGTAGTCGACGTCGGCGTCCAGCACGGCCTTCCCGGTGACCACCAGCGTCGTCGTCCCGAAACCCTGGATGCGCACGCCGAGCAGCTCCAGGTACAGGCACAGGTCCTGGACCATGTAGTTCGGGCTGGCGTTGCGGATCGTGGTCGTCCCGTCGTGCCGGGCGGCGGCCAGCAGCGCGTTCTCGGTCACCGTGTCGCCGCGCTCGGTCAGCACGATGGCGCGGTCGCGGGACTCCGGCCGGCTGACCGTGGCGTGGTACTCCCCGGCGTGCGCCTCGACCTCCAGGCCGAAGGGGCGCAGCGCGATCATGTGCGGCTCGACGGTGCGGGGGCCCAGGTCGCAGCCCCCGGCGTAGGGCAGCTGGAACTCCTGCGCCCGGTGCAGCAGCGGGCCCAGGAACATGATGATGCTGCGGGTGCGGCGGGCGGCATCGGCGTCGATCGCCGAGAGGTCGAGCTCCTCGGGGACCACGAGCGTCAGGTCGCGGCCGGCGGCGTCCCAGGTCGCCGAGACGCCGATCGAAGTCAGCACGTCCAGGATCCGGTCGACCTCGACGATCCGGGACCCGTTCCGCAGCGTCGTCCGGCCGCGGTTGAGCAGCGCGGCGCACAGCAGCGCGACCGCGGCGTTCTTCGACGACTTCACCGTCACGCTGCCGTGCAGAGGAGTGCCGCCGCTGACCCGCAGGTGGGTCGGGCCGGACCGGGACCGCCCCACGGTGATCAGCTCGCTGTCCAGCGCGGCCGAGAGCCGGCCCAGCAGTTCCAGGGTGAGGTTCTGGTTGCCCTGCTCGATCCGGGCGATCGCGCTCTGGCTGGTGCCCAGCCGCTCGGCGAGCTGGGCCTGGGTGAGGCCGTGGTGCCGCCGCGCGTCGCGCACGAGGGCGCCGATCTGCCGCAGGGACTGGCCGGTGGTGTCGTCGGTGAGCGTCATCGGGCGGCACGATATCTCACAGATGAGATCCGGTCGATCTGGTGCTCGAGCCCGGTGGGAGGTCGTGCGGTATGAGCTGGTCATGGGTCGTGGCCTGGCTGATCCGGCAGCGCGTAGCCCCGTGGGCAGGGAGGACTCGTGGACCAACGGGAGCCGCCGGAACCGGAGCCGAGCCGCCCGGGTGCCGGGCGGTCGCGCACCGGACATGATGGGGACGCCGACCCGGCACCCGCCTGCGAGGGAGAACCTGTGTCCGAGACCCCGGCACCCACCGGTGCCGCCGCCCATCCTGACCTGCTGGCCATCTACTGCAACGACCACATCGCCTCGGCGGCCGGCGGCATCGAACTGGTGGGCCGGATGGTCGGCGCACACAAGGGGACGCCGTACGAGGCCCGGCTGCGCCAGTTGCTCGACGAGCTGAAGCAGGAGAAGACCGACCTCATCGCCACCACCCGGGCCCTCGGGCTGCCGGTGCGCCAGTACAAGCAGGTGGCCGTGTGGTTCGCGGAGAAGGCCAGCCGGGTCAAGCTCAACGGACATCTGCTCAGCCGGTCACCGCTGAGCTCACTGGTGGAGTTCGAGTTCCTGGCCTCCGCCGTCCGCGGCAAGCGCAGCGGCTTCGAGACCCTGCGGATCGCCGCCGAGGGCGACCCCCGGATCGACAAGGTGCTCTTCGACGCGCTGATCGAGCAGGCGAACCGGCAGTACCGCTGGCTCACCGACGTGCGCCGGGAGGTGGCCGCGGAGCTCTTCGGCGGTGACCCGGCCGTGCTGGCGGGCGTCGCCGACGCCTGAGCGCGCGGACCGGCGCGGCCGCAGGTAGACACGGGGGCATGTGCCACGACCACGACAGCCGCCCGCCCGCACCACCTCGTTCCGGGGACGTCGCCGAGCGCGGCACCCTCACGCTGACCGCCGCCGACGGCAACCGCTTCTCCGCGGCCTACGCCGCGCCGGCCATCCCAGCGCGGGCCGGGGTGGTCATCCTCCCCGACATCCGCGGTCTGCACCCGTACTACGTCGCGCTGGCGGAGCGGTTCGCCGAGGCCGGCGTGGCCGCGGTCGCGATCGACTACTTCGGGCGCACCGCGGGGGTGGCAGCCACCGGCACCCGCGAGGAGGACTTCGACTGGCAGACCCACATCCCGCAGACCACCCCCGCCGGGGTCGACGCCGACACCACCGCGGGCATCGAGTACCTGCGCAGCCGCACCGAGCCGACGCTGCCGGTGATCACCGTGGGCTTCTGCTTCGGCGGCAGCCACGCCTGGCGGCAGTCCGCCGGTGACCTGGACCTGGCCGGCAGCGCCGGGTTCTACGGGCGCCCCAGCATGGTGGGGGAGGCCGCCGCGGCCGCGCACAAGCCGGTCGTGATGATCATCGCCGGAGCCGACGCGGCCACCCCGCTGGAGGAGCAGCGCGAGCTCGCCGCGACGATGCGCGGGGCCGGTGCCGACGTCGACGAGGTCGTCTACGAAGGGGCGCCGCACTCGTTCTTCGACCGCGCCTTCGGCGAGTGGGCCGAGGCCTGCCAGGACGCCTGGCGGCACGTGCTCGCGCTCACCGACCGGGTCTCCGCCCGCTGAGGTCGCGGCCGGCCCGTGCCGTCCCAGCGGCGGCCGGGCCGGCCGACCACCTACCCTCGATCCGTGAGCGAACCGATCGACCCGGGTGTCATCGCACTGGCCGCGAAGGTCTTCGACCTGGCGCGAGAGGGCGACACCGAGCAGCTGGCCGCCTACCTCGAGGCCGGGGTGCCGGCGAACCTGACCAACGACAAGGGCGACACGCTGCTGATCCTGGCCGCCTACCGCGGGCACACGGAGACCGTGGCCGCCCTGCTCGAGCGCGGCGCGGACCACTCCCGGGCCAACGACCGGGGGCAGACCCCGCTGGCGGCCGCCGTCTTCAAGCAGTCGGCCGACACCGTCCGGGCGCTGCTCGCCGCCGGCGCGGACCCCGACGGCGGTCAGCCCAGCGCCCGGGCGACCGCCCAGTTCTTCGAACTGCCGGAGATGACCGCCCTGCTGGACGCCTGACCGGCGCTCAGCCCACCGGCGGGGTGCCGTGGGTGTGGAAGGACTCGATCGTCTTCAACCCCCACGCCTGGCCCTTCGCCCGCTCGGCCTCGGTCCAGTCGACCGGCTGCCAGTCCGGGGCCAGCACCAGCCGCGCGCCGGCGTTGCACATCTCGATCCGGTTGCCGCCCGGCTCGTAGACGTAGAGGAACAGCGTCTGCTGGATGGCGTGCTTGTGCGGGCCGGTCTCGATGAAGACGCCCTGGTCCAGCGCGATGTCGGCGGCCCGCAGGATGTCGGCGCGGGTGTCGACGGCGAAGGCGATGTGGTGCAGCCGGCCCGAGGTGCCGGTGCGGTCGCGGGTGTAGACGGCGTCGTAGCCCTTGTTGGTGAACGTCGTCCAGCTGCCGGCGATCTCGCCGTCGTCCAGCACGATCTGCTCGGTGACCAGCGCGCCCAGGGTGTCGCGGAGGAAGTCCCGGTTGGCCGGCACGTCGACGCCGAGCCAGTTGATGTGGTCCAGCCGCCGCACGCTGACCCCGCGCGCCGGATAGGCCTGGGCCTGGTTCTTCAGCGACGGCGCGAGCTCGGGCGGCGGGGAGTACCACTCGGTCTCGTAGTACACGCCGATCTCGTGGCCGTCGGGGGTGCGGCAGACGTAGGTCGGCCCGTACCCGGGGTCCCCGTCCGCCCAGCCCACGCCCAGCCCGGCGGCCTCGGCCGCCGCGACCCGGCGCTGCAGGGCCTCCGGGCTGCTGGCGCGGAGGTTGGTCCGCCCGACGCCGGAGGTGCTGTGCCCGGTGAGCTTGATCGTGGTGGTCTCGTAGTCGTCCCAGGCCCGCAGGTACACCGAGTCGCCCTCGGTGCTGGTCTGCGTCAGCCCCAGGTAGCGGATGAAGAACTCGACGCTCTCGGCCAGCACGGGGGTGCGCAGCTCCACGTGCGCGAGGTGGGCGATGTCGTGCAGCGGGGGCACAGGACTCTCCTTCGAGTCGGTCTGTCGTGTGGCCCTCCTGCAGGGGCCCGTCGCGAGCGTGCGAGCGATGGGGGCAGGAGGGTCCTTCTGCCAGTCGTCGGTGATGGGAGGAGTGGCCTCGTCCCGAGGCTCACCCCGAGCTCGCGAGGGGTGAGGAGGACGGGGTCCTTCAGCAGGCGCGCGGGAATGCGGTGCCGTCGAAGAGCTTGCGGGCGGTGCGGACGACGCCCGAGCGGACCACCCGGGGCGGCTGCGCCGAGGCGTCCACCACGACGTCGACGAGGAGGTGGCCGGTCGGGTGCTCGACGTCCACCTGCGAGCCGGCTCGCGCCCAGTCGGCGGTGAGCTCGTGCCCGACCGCGCCGGGCAGCAGCATCCCGGTGACCACGCTGACCGCGGCGAGCACGCCGATCGCGGTGTGCGGCTGCACCGGGATGAACGAGCGGGTGCAGACCTGGCCGCCGTCCCGGGCCGGGGACAGCAGCGCCGTCTTGGGCACCGAGGAGCTGCTCACGTCGCCCAGCCCCATCAGCTGGCCGGCCTTGACCCGGAAAGCGTCGACCCGCGCCAGCAGCTCGGCGTCGGCGGCCAGCTCCTCGTGCGTCTCGTACCCGGTCAGTCCGAAGGACCCGGCCATCGCGACGACCACCGGCATGCCGTTGTCGACGCACGTGGCCTCGACCCCCTCGATGGAGTCCCGCACGTGCCCGGTGGGCAGCAGGCTCCCGGTGGCCGAGCCCTCGGTGTCGGTGAACGCCAGCACCACCGGAGCCGCCGTCGCGGGCACGCCGGCGATCGCCACGTCACCCCGGTACTCGACGGTGCCTCCGGGAGTGGGGAAGGAGGCGACCGCGATGCTGCCGGAGTTGACCATGCGGATCCGGACGCTGGTCTCGCCGTCGGCGGCCGGCACCAGCCCGCGCTCCACGGCGAACGGCCCGACCCCGGCCAGGATGTTGCCGCAGTTCTGCTGGTCGCTGACCGTCGCGGCGTCCACCCCCAGCTGCAGGAACAGGTAGTCGACGTCGGCGTCGGGGTCCTCCGAGCGCGAGACGACGGCGACCTTGCTGGTCAGCGAGGTCGAGCCACCCAGCCCGTCGATCTGCCGGGGATCGGGGGTGCCCATCAGCCGCAGCAGCAGGTCGTCGCGCTCGGCATCACCGGCCGGCAGGTCCGCGGCGTCGAAGAACAGTCCGCGGGAGGTGCCGCCGCGCAGCATGGTGCAGCGGACCCCGGTGTCGTCGTAGCTCACGACCTGCCCCGTCGGTACTCGTCGTGGGGGACGTACTCGATGCCGAAGTCCTTCAGCTTGTCCCGAAGGCCGTAGCGGTCCAAGCCGAGTTCGCCGCGCTGGAACGCCGCCCGGCTGGCGGCCTCCTTGTCGACCCGGGCCTGCGAGGCGGTCAGTGCTCGCGGCACGTCGGCGCGGGGGACGACGAGCACCCCGTCGTCGTCGGCGACCACGACGTCCCCGGGGTGGACGACCTGACCGCCGAGGGTCACCGGGACGTTCACCGCGCCCGCCGTGGCCTTGACCGAGCCCTGG
>JAOPVN010000323.1 GCA_025966175.1 Modestobacter sp.
CGAAGGCGCGGGGGACGGCCTGCCTAGGCTCGTCCCGTGCAGACCGCTCCCTCGACCGAGTCGCCGGCCACCTCCACACCCGGCGCCGAGGCGGCGCCGCTGTCGACCCGCAGGGTCGTGCTGGCCATCACGGCCCTGGCGATCGGTGGCTTCGCCGTGGGCACGACGGAGTTCGTCACGATGGGCCTGCTGCCCGAGATCTCCCGCGGCGTGGACGTCGACATCCCCTCCGGCGGCCACGTCATCTCCGCCTACGCCGTCGGGGTCGTCGTGGGCGCCCCGGTGATCGCTGCGGTCGGTGCCCGGCTGCCCCGCCGCCTGCTGGCCGTGGGCCTGATGACGGCGTTCCTGGTCGGCAACGCGCTCACCGCCCTGGCACCGGGATACCGCACGCTGCTGGTGGCCCGCGTGCTCGCCGGGCTCCCGCACGGCGCCTACTTCGGGGCGGCCTCGCTGATCGCCGCCTCGCTGGTCGCCCCGCACATCCGAGGTCGGGCGGTGAGCTCGGTGATGCTCGGCCTGGCCATCGCCAACGTGGTCGGTGTGCCCGCGGCCACCTGGCTCGGGCAGCACCTGGGCTGGCGGTCGGCCTACTGGGCGGTCGTGGCGCTCGCCGCGCTCACCATCGTGTCCGTGCTGGCCGTCGTGCCGACCGCGCCGGGGCGGGCCGAGGCGACGCTGCGCACCGAGCTGGGGGCGCTGCGCCGTCCGCAGGTGCTGCTGACGCTGCTGTTCGGTGTCGTCGGCTTCGGCGGCATGTTCGCCTTCTACAGCTACGTGGCCCCGCTGGTCACCGACGTCACGGGGATGCCGGCGGGGTTCGTGCCGATCGTGCTGCTGGTCTTCGGTGCCGGCATGGTGGTCGGGACGGGGCTGGGCGGCCGGCTCGCCGACCGGGCACTGCTGCCCTCGCTGTTCGGCGCCGTCGTGGTGATGGGGCTGGTCCTGCTCGGCATGGTGCTGGCTGCCCGGCACCCGGTCTCCCTGGTGGCCGGCGGCTTCGTCGTCGCGGCGGCCAGCTCGGTGCTGGCGGTCTGCCTGCAGTTGCGGCTGATGCAGACCGCCGGGGACGCGCAGATGCTCGGCGCCGCGCTCAACCACTCCGCGCTCAACACCGCCAACGCGCTCGGGGCGTGGCTCGGTGGCCTGGTCATCGCGGCGGGAGCCGGCTACACCGCGCCCAGCGTCGTGGGCGCCGGGCTGGCGGTGCTGGGGCTCGTCGTCCTCACCGTGTCGGCGGTGCTGCAGCACCGGGACACCCGCCGGAGCGCCGCCCTCGCCGGGTAGGGGGTGCGCGCGTGCAACGCCGTGCAACGTTGGGCGATCCGCGCGCTGCGGGCCGGGGCTGCTGATCGAACCGCTCCTGCGGACTGATCAGCTGTCATTCTCCGCGGATGCGGATCAATCTGCCCGATGCGCCTGGGTAAGCGTGGCCTAATACCTGTGTCCGTTGTCACACTGCGTTCAGATCTGCGGGGCAACCGCAGTGCGGAGCCGAAGCAACGGAGCGGAGGACCTGGTGACCCAGATCAACGTGCGGGTCGACGGGATGTCCTACACGGACGAAGTCGAACCCCGGACCCTGTTGGTCCACTACCTGCGAGAAGGCCTCGGAAAGGTCGGCACGGTCGTCGGGTGCGACACCAGCAACTGTGGCGCCTGCACCGTCCACCTCGACGGCGAGGCCGTGAAGTCCTGCACCGTGCTGGCCGTGCAGGCCGACGGGAGCACGGTCACGACGATCGAGGGCATCGCCGACGGCGGGACCCTGCACCCCATGCAGAAGGCCTTCCACGAGATGCACGGCCTGCAGTGCGGCTTCTGCACCCCGGGGATGATCATGGCGTCGATCGACCTGCTCGGCGACAACCCCGACCCCAGCGACACCGAGGTCCGTGAGGGCATCGAGGGCAACCTCTGCCGCTGTACCGGGTACCAGAACATCGTGCGGGCGGTGCAACAGGCGGCCGCCGAGATGCGCGGGACGGCTACTGCCGGGAACGGGCACGTCGCTCCGGCCGTCGTCGACACGGCCGCCGCCGACCACGTGGTGGCGCAGGCATGACCGCCGTCGAGGACCCCACCAGCGCCGTCGCCCCCGAGCCGCCGGCCAAGGAGGTCGGCCGGGCGCGCCGCCGCAAGGAGGACGCCCGCCTGATCACCGGCCGGACCACCTGGACCGACAACATGGTGCTGCCGGGCATGCTCCACATGCACGTGCTGCGCAGCCCGATGGCGCACGCCAAGATCTCCCACCTCGACGTCAGCGCGGCCAAGGACCGGCCCAACGTCGTGGCCGTCTTCACCGGCCGGGACCTCGCCGACGAGCAGGGGTCGGTCCCCTGCGCCTGGCCGGTCACGCCGGACATGGTCAACCCCGGCCACCCCTCGATCGCCGTCGACGAGGTCAACCACGTCGGCGAGGCCGTGGCGATCGTGGTCGCCCGCACCCGCACCGCCGCGGCGGACGCGATCGAGGCGATCGACGTCGACTACGACGTGCTGCCCCCGGTGCTGGGCATGGAGGAGGCGATCCAGGACGGCGCGCCCCTCGTCCACGACACGCTGACCTCCAACACCAGCTACCACTTCGTCTTCGACGCCGGCGAGGCCGGCACCGGAGCCGATACCGACCAGGCGTTCGCCGACGCGGACGTCACGGTCAGCCGCCGGTTCCTCCAGCAGCGGCTCATCCCGGCATTCATGGAGCCCCGGTCGGTCGTCGTCCAGCCCAGTGGCGACAACTACACGATGTGGTCGGCGACCCAGATCCCGCACGTCCTGCGGGTCATGCTGGCCATGGTGACCGGCATCCCGGAGCACAAGCTCCGGGTCATCGCCCCCGACGTGGGTGGCGGCTTCG
>JAOPVN010000325.1 GCA_025966175.1 Modestobacter sp.
CCTCCAGGTGCTGCACCTGCTCGGCCGGTGCACCGGCCCGGCGGGCGGCCTCGGCCGCTTCCAGCGACGCGCCCAGCGCCCCGGGCAGGTCGTTGCTCTCCCGGGCGTGGTGCGCCAGCTCGGCCGGGGTGCCGGCAGTCGGATGGGTGACCAGGTGTGCGGCGACCGCGCCGTGCAGCCGGACCCGTTCGCCGGGCAGCAGGTCGGCGAGTACCGCCTCGCGCAGCAGCGCGTGCCTGAAGCGGTAGCGCCCGTCATCGGAGACGACCAGCAGATGGTGGTGCACCGCCTCGGCCAGGGCCTGCTCCATCTCCGTGGCAGCCTGCCCGGCCACGGCCGACACCAGTTCGTGCCGCACCTGCCGCCCGGCCACCGCAGCCACCCGCAGCACCTGCTGGGCCGCCGGGGACAGCTGCTCCACCCGAGCCAGCAGCACGTCGGTGAGCCCCAGCGGCAGGGTCTCCCCCGCCAGCCCCGCGGCCAGGAGTTCCTCGGCGTAGAAGGCGTTGCCCTCCGCACGGGCGACGACGTCGTCGACCGTGCCCGCGGGCACCCCGCCCGACGCGGCAGCCAGACCGCGCACCAGCTCGCCCACCGCGGCGTCGGGCAGGGGGGCCAGCGCCAGCCGGTCCACCCCGGGCAGCCGCACCAGCTCGGCCAGCAGCGGCCGCAACGGGTGGCGCCGGTGCAGGTCGTCGGAGCGGTAGGAGGCGAGGACGGCGACCGGCTCGTCGACCAGGCGGGCGAGCAGGTAGCGCAGCAGGTCCCGGCTGGACCGGTCAGCCCAGTGCAGGTCCTCCAGCACCAGCAGCAGCGGCCCGGCCGCGGCCAGCTCGCCGATCAGGTCGGCGACGGACTCGAACAGCTGCAGCCGGCCGTCGTCCAGGGGGGCCCGCACCGCCCGGTGGACCAGCGGTCGCCCGAGGTCGATGGCGTCGCCGGCCGGGCGGTCGTGCGTCTCGCTCACCGCGCCCCCGGTGAGCAGCCCGACGAGCGCCGGGTGGTCGGCCAGCCCGGGCGCCAGCTGCGGGTCCGCGGCGACCGGGCGCAGCAGGTCGACGAAGGGCAGGTAGGGCAGGCCGACCTCCCCGAGGTCGACGCAGTGCCCGGTGAGCACCCGGACGCCGCGCTCGGCGGCCCGTCGGGACAGCTCGTCGAGCAGCCGCGTCTTGCCGACGCCCGCGTCGCCGGCGACCAGCACGGCCGACGGGCGCCCCTCGGCCGCCCGGTCGACGTGCGCCATCAGCCGGGCCAGTTCCTCGGCCCGGCCCACCATCGGACCGTCGTCCCAGCGTGGCACGCGGCCGATCGTGGCAGAGGGCACGGACAGGACGAGCCGGGTGGTCAGTGCGTCCGCCGCCGCCGGCCGGTCCAGGACCCGCGACGGCTGCCCTTCGCGACGGACCGCGCGACGAGCTCGCGGCGGTAGGCGAGCTCGGCCTCCAGTGCAGGGTTCGGGTAGCGCACGGTCATGACCGTCTCCTCGTGTCGTCCGGGTGGAACGAGGAGAACGGTCGTCCTGAGGGGGGCGCCCCGGCATCGGGCGACCACGCACTCCTGAGGGACGCTGCGCGTCTGAGGGGCCTCAGACGGATCTCAGCGGAGGTCGGTGCCCTTGGTCTCCGGGAGGGTGAGGATCGCGCAGAAGGCCACCACCGCGGCGACGGCGACGTACCAGAAGAACCAGAGCGGATGGTCGGCCTCGGACAGCGCGGTGATCACCAGCGGCGCCGTCCCGCCGAAGATGGCGACCGTGAGGTTGTACCAAGCGCCGATGCCGGTGGCCCGCAGCTCCGTGGGGAACAGCTCGCTCATGATCGCCGGGGCGATCGAGGCGAGCAGCGCGTACAGCACCAGCCCGACGCTGAAGACGACGATCAGCGATCCCAGCGAGGGCTGCACCAGGAACGACAGCGGGACGATCAGCACCGCGATCGCCGCCGACCACACCAGCATCTGCGGCTTGCGGCCGAACCGGTCCGACAGCGCCCCGAACGGATAGCAGCAGGCGACGAACAGCGCGGTGCCGATGGACAGCGCGATGAAGACGTCGTTGGCGTCGGCGCCCCGGAAATTGATCGCGAATGGCGTCAGCGCGCTGAAGAACGTGTAGTACGACAGCGTCGACAGCATGGTGAAGGCGCACAGCTGCAGCACTGCCCGCGGGTGGTCGCGGATGGTCAGCCACAGCGGGTTCTTCGTCGCCCGCGCCTTCTCCGCGTTCTCCTCGAACTGGTCGGTCTCCGCCAGCGACCTGCGCAGCCACAGCCCGACGAGCCCCAGCAGGCCCCCGGCGGCGAAGGCGATCCGCCAGCCGTAGGAGTTCAGCTGGTCCTTGTCGAGCACGTTGGTCAGCAGCACCCCGAGCAGCGAGGCGACCAGCAGCGACGTGCCGGTGGAGATGTAGAAGAACGCCGAGTAGCGGCCGCGGCGGGCCGGCGGGGCGATCTCGGCCAGGTACGCCGAGGCGTTGGAGACCTCCCCGCCCAGCGACATGCCCTGGGCGATCCGGGCGAGCAGCAGCAGGACCGGCGCCAGCCAGCCGACCGCCTCGTACGTGGGCAGGATGGCGATCACCAGCGAGCCGCCGGCCATCAGCAGGATGGTCAGCAGCATTCCGGCCTTGCGCCCGCGCAGATCCGCGAACCGCCCGAGCAGCCAGCCGCCCAGCGGCCGGAAGAAGAAGGCGAGCGCGTAGGCCGACGTCGTGCCGATCAGCGCGAGCGCCTCGTTGTCCTTCGGGAAGAACTGGGTGGAGAAGTACACGAGGAAGGTCGCGTAGACCGTCCAGTCGAACCACTCGACCGCGTTCCCGATGCTGGCCGAGACCAGGGTGCGCACCGGAAGCCGGTGCCGCTCCTGCGCGGGCGCCTGTTGGTCCGTGCCGGCCATGGATCTGCCCTTCGTCGGGACGTCGACGTCCGGGCCCACGCTAGTGAGCCGGGTCACCGAGGGCATGCCGAGTGCAGCGGACGGTGCACGCCGGACGAGCACGGTGACAGCGGGCACGGCCACCGGGGGACAATGGGGTCGGGTCACATCGGGACTGCCGCCCGGGTGTCCGTGGTTCCACACACGGCAAGTGCTCCGCGGGTCGTCCACCTCATCGGCGTGGGGTCCAGCCGCCGGGGTCACACAGACCACTGATCGTCGCCTCCGCGGCGCCAGCGAGAGGAGCACCGTGCCCGAGACCGGGACGACGAACGAGCTGATCCCGACCGTGTTCGTGCTCTATGGCGCGACCGGTGACCTGGCCCGCCGGATGGTGCTGCCGGCATTCTTCGAGCTCGCCCAGCACGGGCTGCTGCCCGAGGACTGGCGACTCATCGGCAGCGGCCGCGGCGAGCGCACCGACGAGGAGTTCGTCGAGCACGTCCGGAAGGCCCTCGACGAGTTCGGCCCGAACCCCGACGAGGGCCCGTGGGACGAGTTCCGCCAGCGACTGCGTTTCGCCGGCGGCGGGTTCACCGCCGAGGACCCGGGGCAGCTGCTCGACGCCGTCGCCACCGCCCGCAAGGAGATCGGCGAGGACGCCCAGCTGGTGCACTACCTCTCCCTGCCGCCGAAGGCGTTCACCGCCTACACCCGCGCGCTGGGCGCCCACGGGCTGGCCGAGGGCGCCCGGGTGGTCTACGAGAAGCCGTTCGGCGACTCCCCGGAGGGCTTCCGCGAGCTCGACGACCTGGTGCACTCGGTGATGGACGAGGAGCAGGTGTTCCGGATCGACCACTTCCTGGGCAAGGAGGGCACCCAGGACCTGCACGTGCTGCGGTTCGCCAACGGCCTGTTCGAGCACGTCTGGAGCCGCGAGCACGTCGCGCAGGTGCAGATCGACGTCCCCGAGGACCTCGACGTGGCCGACCGTGCCGACTTCTACGACGCCACGGGCGCGACCCTGGACATGCTGGTGACCCACCTGTTCCAGGTGGCGGCCGAGGTGGCCATGGAGCCGCCGGTCAGCTTCTCGGCGAACGACATCCTCTCCGCGCGCGAGTCGGTGCTCGCCAAGTTCCGGCCGCTGGCGCCGGAGGACGTCGTCCTCGGCCAGTTCGAGGGCTACCGCGACCTGGACGGCGTGCCCGACGACAGCGACACCGACACCTTCGTGGCCGCCCGGCTCTTCATCGACTCCGGCCGGTGGCGCGGCGTGCCGTTCCTGCTGCGCACCGGCAAGCGGATGGCGGACAAGCAACAGCGGGTCAGCCTGATCCTGCACCGCCCGAAGGGCCCGGTCGACGACGTGCCCGCCAACGGGAACGTGGTGTCGCTGTCGCTCGCCGGTGCCGGCGCGGTCGACGTCGACATCATGGCCAAGCGGCCGGGTCCCGACCTGGCGATGGCCCCGGCGCGGGTGTCGCTCGACCTCTCCAAGGTGCCCGGCGGCCAGCCGCTGGCGCCGTACGTCTCGCTGATCCACGACGTGCTGGTCGGCGACCGGTCGCTGTTCACGACCAGCGAGGGCCTGGCGCAGACCTGGCGGGCGCTGCAGCCGGTGCTCGACCACCGGCCGGAGGTGCACCCCTACGCCCCTGGGTCGTGGGGGCCGGTGGAAGCCAATGCGCTGGCCGGCGAGCACGGGTGGCTGCTGGGCCAGACCGAGGACTGACCTGCGGAACCGAGAAGAGCCCCCGTCCTGCTGGACGGGGGCTCCTCTGCGTTCGGGTCCGGACCGGACGCTGGTCGCCTCGCGGCGGTTTGCACATCCGCGGCTCCAGCCCCCGACCGAGGTCGGGGCGGTGTTCCGCGGCGGCAGTTATCTAGTGGAGCCCGGGGACACAGGTCGCCCGGCCCGGACAACTCCGACCATACCCGCGCCCCGGACGCGACACGCGTCGGCGCCGGACTCAGTTGAAGCCGCGCTGGTCCTGCTTCAGTGCCGTGTCCACGGTCAGCGCGCTGGCCAGCACCAGACTGGCCAGCGGCTCCTCCAGTCGCTGGTGCACCTGGACGACATAGTTGTCCGCCGTGGTGAAGACGGTGCGGGCCAGGCCCTCCCACTTCTTCGTGATCCGGGCGACCTCGCGGCCGGTGTGGTCGTTGATCGCGAAGTCCCAGGCGCGCCAGTTCTCCGCCTGGATCGCGCCCGCCAGCTGTCCGCCGACGACCAGGTCGAAGCGGATCTTGCCGAACGCGTTGGCCTGCACGATCTCGCCGACCGGGGAGCCGTCGGGCCGGGCCACCTGCACCCGGGACTTCACCAGCTTGGCCGGCCGGGTGAGCACGAGCACCGGCCCGGTGGCGTCCCGCACCTCGAGCCGATGGGTGAGGAACTGGTCGAACTCCGAGAGCAGCCGGAACGCCTTCTTCAGCGTGCTCTGCCCGACCTCGACGACGGCGCCCAGCTGCTGACCGTTCCCGTCGAAGACCGCGTACTCGTTGGTCAGCTCGATCAACTTGGTCTTCTGGTTGACCACGAGCACCGGCTGCTCCAGCAGCACCGAGCGCGGCCAGTGCCCGCCGGAGGGCTGGGGAGCCGGCTGCGGCACAGACTGCGGGGTGGGCGGCTGCTGGACGTGCTCGGTCCAGCCCTGCCCGTCCCACCACC
>JAOPVN010000454.1 GCA_025966175.1 Modestobacter sp.
GCACCAGGCCCGCGTGCAGCCAGTCGTCGTAGGGCTCCTCGGTGGCCAGGGCGCCCTTGACCTCCTCGTCGGAGACGATCCGCCCGGCGGCGGTGTCGACGAGGAACATCCGGCCCGGCTGCAGCCGGCCCTTGGCGACGATGTCGGCGGCCGTTATGTCCAGGACGCCGGCCTCGCTGGCCAGCACCACCAGGTCGTCCTTGGTGTGCCACCAGCGGCCCGGGCGCAGGCCGTTGCGGTCCAGGACCGCACCGATCAGCGTGCCGTCGGTGAAGGCGACACAGGCCGGCCCGTCCCAGGGCTCCATGATCGAGGAGTGGAAGCGGTAGAAGGCGCGGCGGGCCGCGTCCATCTCGTCGTGGTTCTCCCACGCCTCCGGGATCATCATCAGCACCGCGTGCGGCAGTGACCGGCCGGACAGGTGCAGCAGCTCGAGCACCTCGTCGAAGGTGGCCGAGTCGCTGAAGTCGCTGGCGGTGACCGGGAAGATCCGCTCGAGGCCGAGCTCGCTGGCCGGGCCGGCGGGACCGTCGAACAGCTCGGTCTCCAGCTTGGCCTCGCGGGCGCGCATCCGGTTGCGGTTCCCCTTGATCGTGTTGATCTCGCCGTTGTGCGCGATGAAGCGGAACGGGTGGGCCAGCGGCCAGCTGGGGAAGGTGTTGGTCGAGAACCGGCTGTGCACCAGCGCGATCGCCGACTCGTAGCGCTCGTCGCGCAGGTCGGGGAAGAACGCGGGCAGCTGGTCGGTGGTCAGCATGCCCTTGTAGGTGATGGTGCGGGAGGACAGCGAGGCGATGTAGCAGCTGCTGCCGGAGTCCCGCGCCGCCCGCTCCACCCGCTTGCGCAGCACGAAGCAACGCCGCTCCAGCCGGGTCACCCCGTGCGGCGCGGCGGTGCCGCCGAAGGCCGCGCCGTCGGCGCGTGCGCCGATCGTCTCGGCGACGAACAGCTGGGCGAAGTGCGGCATGACCCGGCGGGCGGTGGGCCCGAGGTCGGCGCCCTCGGGGTCCACGGGCAGCTCGCGCCAGCCCAGCACGGCCAGCCCCTCCTCCGCGGCGAGGCCGGCGACGGCGTCCACGACGCCGGCCCGCTCGGTGTCGTCGGCCGGGAGGAAGGCGATGCCGACGGCGTACTCGCCCACCGGCGGCAGGTCGAAGTCGACGCTCTCCCGCAGCAGGGTGTCGGGGACCTGGGTGAGGATGCCCGCGCCGTCACCGGAGTTGGGCTCGGAGCCGGCGGCCCCGCGATGATCCAGGTTGTGCAGCGCGGTGAGCCCGGCGGCGACGATCGACCGGGAGCGGCGGCCCCGGGCGTCGGCGACGAACGCCACACCGCAGGCGTCGTGCTCGCGGGCCGGGTCGTAGAGCCCGAAGGCCGCAGGCAGCGCCGAGAACGGCACGGCGGGACGAGGGGCGGCCGAGGTGGGCTGTCCCAGGGAGGGGGCGGCGAGGTCAGACATGTCACTCCCGTCGTCGGCTGCCGCGGCGACCCTCCACCGGGAGCCCTGTGAAAGGGCCGGGAGGGGAGGCGCTGGTGCGGGGGGTCACGGGGGACCCCGCCGGGTGGTCAGAGCAGTGGGGTGGTGCGGTGGTCACAGGGCCTGGGGACCGGTCGGAGGACCGGCGCGGTCCGACGGGTGGGGCAGCTGAGGCCGACGGGAGACGGTGCGTCCGAGCCGGCCCAGGGTCCCGCGCACCCGCGGGAGCGGGTGGCCACGGGGTGGTCGTGCGCGGGGCAGCGCTGGCCCGGTTCCGACATCGCCGACCGGCCCAGGATCACTGGTCGGCCGACGATCAGCGTACACAGAGTCGTCACCCATGCGACATGTCCATCAGGTGTCACACATGTCTCGTCGGCAGACTCGGAGCGGCTCCCAGCCGGCAGCTCAGCCGGCCGGCGGACGCCCACCCTCGTCGGGAGGCGTCGTCGTCCGCCGCTCCCCTGCCCCGTCCGCCGCCGTCTCCACCGCGTCGTCCGCAGGTCGCGGCTCCGGCGAGGGCGGTCGGGAGCCGCGGGTGCCGGCCCCGTCCCTGCCACGGGTGATCACCTCGCGGGGGCGTCCCCGCTGGGCGATCAGGTAGACGACGGCCAGCAGCCCGACGATGGCCGAGGTGAAGACGTTGAGCCGCACGCCGAGGAAGTGCTCGGCGGTGTCGATCCGCAGCATCTCGATCCACAGCCGGCCGGCGCAGTAGGCGGCGACGTAGAGCGCGAAGGCCCGGCCGTGCGAGAGCTTGAACCGGCGGTCGGCCCAGATCACCAGCAGCGCGACGCCCACGTTCCACAGCAGCTCGTAGAGGAACGTGGGGTGGAAGGTCCCGAGCACCTCCGGCCGGCCGTCGGGGCCGGTGAGCGCGTGCCCGGCGGAGGAGTCCCAGCGGTAGATGGTCAGCGCCCACGGCAGGTCGGTCGGCTTGCCGTACAGCTCGTTGTTGAACCAGTTGCCCAGCCGGCCGATCGCCTGGGCCAGCACGATGCCCGGCGCGAGGGCATCGGCCCAGGCGGGCAGCGGGATGCCGCGCAGCCGGCAGCCGATCCACGCCCCGACGCCGCCCAGGGCGATCGCGCCCCAGATGCCGAGGCCGCCCTCCCAGATGGCGAGCGCCCGCAGCGGGTCACCGCCCTCGCCGAAGTACGGCTCCGGCGTGGTGATCACGTGGTAGAGCCGGCCACCGACGATGCCGAAGGGCACCGCCCACACGGCGATGTCCAGGACGTCGCCGGGGGCCCCGCCGCGGGCGACCCAGCGGCGCTCGCCGAGCCAGCAGGCCACCACGATGCCGGCGATGATGCACAGCGCGTAGCCCCGCAGCGGGAAGGGTCCCAGCTCCCAGACCCCCTGGGTGGGGCTGGGGATCGCGGCGAGGACGGTCACGCCCGCACTCCGGCCCGGCGGACACCGGCCGCCAGGTCGGCCGAGAGCTCCCGCACGGCAGCCGGGCCGCCGCCGTCCAGCAGTGCCCGGACGTAGGCCGAGCCGACGATGACCCCGTCGGCGAAGGCCGCGACCTCGGCGGCCTGGTCGCCGTTGGAGACCCCGAGACCGACGCAGACGGCGATGTCGCTCACCTCGCGGGTGCGCGCGACCAGCCGCTCCGCGGCGTCGCCGACGGTGGCCCGGGTGCCGGTGACGCCCATCGTGGAGGCGGCGTAGACGAAGCCGCGGGAGGCCGCGCTGGTGGCGGCGAGCCGGGCGTCGGTGGAGCTGGGGGCGACCAGGAAGACCCGGTCCAGCCCGGTCCGCTCGGTCGCGGCCAGCCACGGCGCCGCCTCGTCCGGGATCAGGTCCGGGGTGATGGCACCTGCGCCCCCGGCGGCGGCGAGGTCGTCGGCGAACCGGTCGACGCCGTAGCGTTCGATCGGGTTCCAGTAGCTCATCACCACAGGGACGGCGCCGGCCGCCGCGACCGCCTCGACCGCCCGCAGGACCTCGCGCAGCCCCACGCCGGCCCGGACGGCCACGTCCACGGCCTCCTGGATCACCGGCCCGTCCATGCCGGGGTCGGAGTAGGGGACGCCGACCTCGACGACGTCCGCCCCGCCCTCGACCGCGGCCACCATCGCCTCGATCGAGGTGTCCACGTCGGGGTACCCGACCGGCAGGTAGGCGATCAGCGCCGCCCGTCCCTCGGCCCGGGCCTTGCCGATGACATCCGCGAGTGCGCTCATGCCTGCTCCCCCGCGTCCTGACCGGCGACGGCCTCGTCGTTGCTGACCGCGCCCTCGGTGGGCTGCTGGTCGGTGTCCATGCCCGGCCCGGGATCGACCTCGTCGCGATCGCCCAGCCCGAACCAGCGCGACGCCGTCTCGACGTCCTTGTCGCCGCGGCCGGAGAGGTTCACCAGCAGCAGGGCGTCGGGGCCGAGCTCCTGGCCGACCTTCATCGCGCCGGCCAGGGCGTGTGCCGACTCGATCGCCGGGATGATCCCCTCGGTGCGGCAGAGCAGCGCGAAGGCCTCCATCGCCTCGGCGTCGGTGATCGGGCGGTACTCGGCGCGACCCCTGTCGTGCAGGAAGGCGTGCTCGGGGCCGACGCCCGGGTAGTCCAGCCCGGCGGAGATGGAGTGGGACTCGATGGTCTGCCCGTTGGCGTCCTGCAGCAGGTAGCTGCGGGCGCCGTGCAGCACGCCGGGGTCGCCGCCGGTGATGGTGGCGGCGTGCCGGCCGGTCTCCACGCCGTCCCCGCCGGCCTCCAGACCGACCAGCCGGACGCCGTCGTCGGGGATGAACGCGGTGAAGATCCCGATGGCGTTGGAGCCGCCGCCCACGCAGGCCAGGACGACGTCGGGCAGCTTGCCCTCCCGCTGGAGCACCTGGGCGCGGGCCTCGTCGCCGATCACCCGCTGGAAGTCCCGGACCATGGTGGGGAAGGGGTGCGGGCCGGCCACGGTGCCGAAGACGTAGTTCGTCGTCTCCACGTTGGTCACCCAGTCACGGAATGCCTCGTTGATCGCGTCCTTGAGGGTGCGCGAGCCGGTGGTGACCGGGATGACCTCGGCGCCCAGCAGCCGCATCCGGGCGACGTTGAGCGCCTGGCGGCGGGTGTCCTCCTCGCCCATGTAGACGGTGCAGGACAGCCCCATGAGGGCGGCGGCGGTCGCGGTCGCGACGCCGTGCTGGCCGGCGCCGGTCTCGGCGATGACCCGGGTCTTGCCGATCCGCTTGGTCAGCAGCGCCTGACCCAGCACATTGTTGATCTTGTGCGAGCCGGTGTGGTTGAGGTCCTCGCGCTTGAGCAGCACCCGGGCGCCACCGCAGAGCTCGGCGAACTTGGGCACCTCGGTGACCGGGCTGGGGCGGCCGGTGTAGTCGCGCTGCAGCCGGTCGAACTCCTCGATGAACGCCGGGTCGACGCGCATCGCCTCGTAGGCCTCGGTGAGCTCGTCGAGCGCGGCGATCAGCGCCTCGGGGACGAAGCGCCCGCCGTAGACGCCGAAGTGCCCGGTGGCGTCCGGCCACTCCGGGCGCGCCGTGGCGTCGAGGTGGCCGGAGCCGACGTCAGGGGCCGGGAGGTGCGCGGAAAGAGTCACGTCCCCCAGCCTAAGGACCTCCCTGCCCTCGGCCCTCCTGCAGGGTCCCGCCGCGAGCCTGCGAGCGGTGGGGGGCAGTAGAAGGACTCCGTCCTCCTCATCCCTCGCAGGCTCGGGGTGAGCCTCGGGACGGAGCCTGACTAGCGGGCAGCGCGCGGGGTCGCCGGGTGTGACCCGGCTGTGACCAGGTCGGCGACCGCCTGCCGGGCGTCCCCGGCGGTCACCAGGCCCTCGCCGACCAGCACGGCGTCGGCGCCGGCGGCCGCGTAGCTGATCAGGTCGTGCGGGCCGCGCACGCCGGACTCGGCCACCTTGACCACGCCGGTGGGCAGCCCGGGGGCGATCCGCTCGAAGGTGTTGCGGTCGACGTTCAGCGTGGTCAGGTCACGGGCGTTCACGCCGATGACGGCGGCGCCGGCGCTCAGTGCCCGGTCGGCCTCGGCCTCGGTGTGCACCTCGACCAGTGCCGTCATGCCGAGGGACTCGATCCGCTCGAGCAGGCCGGTCAGCACGTTCTGCTCGAGCGCCGCGACGATCAGCAGCACCACGTCGGCGCCGTGGGCCCGGGCCTCGTGCACCTGGTAGCTGCTGACGACGAAGTCCTTGCACAGCACGGGCACGTCGACGGCGGCGCGGACGGCGGCCAGATCGGCGTGCGAGCCCCCGAAGCGGCGGCCCTCGGTGAGCACGCTGATCACCCGTGCCCCGCCGGCGGCGTACTGCGCGGCGAGGGCGGCCGGGTCGGTGATCTCGGCCAGCGCGCCCTTGCTCGGGCTGCGGCGCTTCACCTCGGCGATGACCCCGACACCGGGCGCACGCAGCGCCGCGAGAGCGTCCAGGGCGGGCCGTGCGTCACGGGCGGCGGCTTGTACGTCGGCCAGCGTCGTGCTGGCCTGGCGGGCGGCGACGTCCTCCCGGACGCCGGCCAGGATGTCGTCGAGGACGCTCATGAGCTCCACTCGCTCGTCGTCACGCGCTGTACCGACTCGAGCACGAACCCCACATGATGTGTCATGAGTACGCCCCTCACCAGTCGGATCGGTTCAGATCACCATAGAGAGGCGTCCGCGGGCCCCCGGTCCGGGGGCTGTGCGGCGAGGTGGGCAGCGGGGCGTCAGACTGTCGGGTCGTCCCCGCGGTCCAGCGCTTTCCAGGCGGCCTGGTGCCGGTCCTCGTCGGTCTCCGGCCGGGCGGGCCGGGCGGGTGCGGGGGTCTGCGGACCCGCCGTGCCGGTGCGCTCGTACCGGCGGCCCATGCCCGGCCACCGTCGCCCGCGGAGCACGACGAGCAGCCCGGCGAGCACGCCGAGCACCCCTGCCACCAGCGCCAGGGCGGCCCAGCCCACGACCGGGTCGCTGGTCACCTGGGCCCGGCCCAGGCCGACCGCGGAGGTGACATCGGCGGCGTCCAGGTGCAGGCCGCCGGTCACCCCGCGCAGCCCGGACCAGCCCAGCGCACCCGCGGCGACGGCCACGAGCAGGCCGACCACCACCCGACCGATGCCGCGGACGGCGATGACCGCGACGGCAGCGGCGAGCAGCAGCAGCCCGCACGCGGCCACCAGCGGCGCGGCCTGGCTGCCGGTGAGCACCTCGGAGGTCGGCGGCAGCGGGGCCGGGCGGGTGATCGTCACGTCGGCCCAGGGCTGGGACGACGAGGACAGGGCCAGCCCGCCGGACAGCGCGCAGAGCAGGACGGCGACGGTCAGCTCGCGACGCGACCGCGCCGGGGGTCCGGCCGTGGAGACCTCGCTCACTTGAGCTCCCGCAGCCCCTCCGCCGTCGCGATGGCCGAGAGCACCGCACGGGCCTTGTGCCGGGTCTCGGCCTCCTCGGTGGCCGGGTCGCTGTCGGCCACGATCCCGGCGCCGGCCTGCACGTAGGCCCGCCCGTCGTGCAGCACGGCGGTGCGGATGGCGATCGCCATGTCCATGTCGCCGCTGGCGTCGACGTAGCCGACCGTGCCGGCGTACAGCGCGCGGCGGGTGGGCTCCAGGGACTCGATGACCTCCATCGCCCGCGGCTTCGGCGCCCCGGAGACGGTGCCGGCCGGGAAGGTGGCGTCGAAGACGTCCAGCGCGTCCCGCCCGGGCTGGAGCTGGCCGGCGACGGTGGAGACCAGGTGCATGACGTGGCTGTACCGCTCGACCCGCATGAAGTCGGCGACCTCCACCGTGCCCGGCACGCTGACCCGGCCCAGGTCGTTGCGGGCCAGGTCGACCAGCATCACGTGCTCGGCCCGCTCCTTGGGATCGGCGAGCAGCTCCTCGGTGAGGCGGACGTCCTCCTCCGGGGTCGCCCCGCGCGGCCGGGTGCCGGCCGGCGGGTGGACGACGGCCCGGTCGCCGGTCACGGTCACCAGCGCCTCCGGCGAGGAGCCGACGACGTCGAACGGCGACTCGCGCCCGGCGAAGCGCAGCAGGTACATGTACGGCGAGGGGTTGGTGGCCCGCAGCACCCGGTAGAGGTCGAGCGCCTCGACGTCGGTGGTGAGCTCGAACCGCTGGCTGAGCACCGTCTGGAAGACGTCGCCGGCGCGGACGTGCTCGCGCACCCGCTCGACGCCGTCCTCGTAGACCCCCGGCGCCATGTTGCTGGTGACCGGCGGTGCCTCACCGCCCGTCACCGTGGCCACACCCGGCGGCACCGCCTTGGTGAGGTCGGCCGCCATCGCGTCGAGCCGGGTGACGGCGTCGTCGTAGGCGTCGGCGGAACGGGCGACGACGTTGGCGATGAGCAGGACCGTGCCGTCGGTGTGGTCCAGCACAGCCAGGTCGGTGACGAGCATCAGCGCCAGCTCCGGCATGCCCAGGTCGTCGGTGGCCGTCTGGGGAAGCCGCTCGAGCCGGCGGACGACGTCGTAGCCCAGGTAGCCGACCAGGCCCCCGGTCAGCGGCGGGAGGCCGGCGGTGCGCGGGGAGCGCAGCCGGCGCGCCAGCGTGCGGACGGCGGCCAGCGGGTCCTCGGGGAGGTCGTCGGTGAGTCCGGGCAGCGGGTCCCCGAGCCAGGTCGTCGTCCCGTCGCGCTCGGTCAGCACCCCGGCGCTGCGCACGCCGACGAAGCTGTACCGCGACCACTGCTTGCCCTGCTCGGCGGACTCCAGCAGCACCGTGCCGGGGCGGTTGCCGGCCAGCTTGCGGTAGATGCCGACGGCGGTCTCGCTGTCGGCCAGCAGCCGGCGGGTCACCGGGACGACGGCGGCCGCGGACCCGGACGACGTCAGCGCGGCGAACTCCTCGCGGGTGGGCGTCGTGGCACCCAGGTCGAGACTCATGCCGGTGCTCCCGCCACTGCGGGCAGCGCCCGGTGGAAGCAGCTGCGCTCGCCGGTGTGGCAGGCCGGGCCCTCCTGGTCGACGAGCAGCAGCAGCGCGTCGCCGTCGCAGTCGAGCCGGACGTCGCGCACCCACTGCCGGTGCCCGGACGTCTCCCCCTTCACCCAGTACTCCTCCCGGCTGCGGGACCAGTAGGTGGCCCGGCCGGTGGTCAGGGTGCGGTGCAGCGCCTCGTCGTCCATCCAGGCGACCATCAGCACCTCGCCGGTGTCGTGCTGCTGGACGACGGCGGCGACGAGCCCGGCGGGGTCGCGCCGCAACAGCGCGGCGACTTCGGGGT
>JAOPVN010000457.1 GCA_025966175.1 Modestobacter sp.
CCGGTCACTCTCGACTGGCGTGGGTGGACGCTCGCGAAGGCCGGGCCGTGGTCCCAGGGCCCGGCGCTGCTCCAGGCGCTCGCGATGTTGGACGGCCACCCGGCGGCAGGTGCCGGGGCCGGGTACGGCTCGGGCACCGCCGACGCCGACCTGGTCCACGCCGGCGTGGAGGCGGTGAAGCTGGCGATGGCCGACCGTGAGGCCTGGTACGGGGACACGGCAGATGCACCGGTGGACGACCTCCTGTCGCCCACCTACACCGAGCAACGGCGGGCGCTCATCAGCGACCGGGCCAGCACCCAGCTGCGGCCCGGCTCGCCAGGGGGGCGCCCGCCGCGGTTGCCGGCCTTCGTCACCCAGGTGTCGGCCGGTCTCCGCCCCTCCCCCGGCGCGATCGCCGGGGTCGGCGAGCCCACCGTCGACACCCGCGGCACGACCCGCGGGGACACCTGCCACGTCGACGTCGTCGACCGCTGGGGCAACATCGTCTCGGCAACCCCCTCCGGTGGCTGGCTGCAGAGCTCGCCGGTCATCCCCTCGCTCGGTTTCCCACTCGGCACCCGGGCGCAGATGTTCTGGCTGGAGCCGGGCGTGCCCAACTCGCTGCTGCCGGGCAAGCGCCCGCGCACCACGCTCACCCCGTCGCTCGCGCTGCGCGGCGGCGTCCCGACGCTCGCCTTCGGCACCCCGGGTGGGGACCAGCAGGAGCAGTGGCAGCTGTGCTTCTGGCTGGCCCACGTGCTCGGCGGCCTGGACCTGCAGGCGGCGATCGACGCGCCGGCCTGGCACACCACCAGCTTCCCGTCGTCCTTCTACCCGCGGGACATGACGCCCGGTGAGGTCGTCGTGGAGTCCCGGATCGGCGAGGACGTGATCGCCGAGCTGCGCCGGCGGGGGCACACCGTGACCGTCTCCGACGCCTGGTCGCTGGGCCGGCTCTCGGCGGTCTCGATCGATCACGAGACCGGTGTGCTGCGGGCCGCGGCGAACCCCCGGGGCATGCAGGGGTACGCCGTCGGCCGCTGACGGATCCGCTGCGTGCGGCGAGGGTGGGCTCCTCGTGCCCGACCGGGCATGATCGGACCGCACGCGCGGGGAGCAGACCCGTGGGGACCGATCACGGGGAGCGGGGGGCCATGTCGCCGCTGGACCCCGACCGGCTCGCCGCGGCCCGCCGGGTGGCGGCGACCGCGGTGGGCTCGCCGGGCCTGCAGCGGCTGACCGACCTGGCGGCGGCGCTGCTGCACGCGCCGTCGGCCGGGGTGGCGGTCGTCGGTGACGTGCAGACGATCGCCGGAGCCTCGGGCAAGGCGGCCTGGGACGTCGGGACCGAGCACGTGCGTGAGCACACCCTCGGCGGCGTGACGGTGGCGCAGCGCGCGCCGTTGGTGGTGCCCGATGCGCGTACCGACCCCCGCCTCGCCGACCTCCCGCCGGTGCGGGCCGGGGAGGTCGTCTCCTACCTCGGGATCCCGTTGTTCGACCAGGCCCGCGACCACGTCGTGGGGGTCCTCGCCGTGTTCGGCCCCGAACCGCGGGTGTGGGGCGAGGGGGACGTCGTCCTGCTCTCCCAGCTCGCCGCCCCGGTGGCCACCGAGCTGGAGCTGGCGGCGCTCAGCGCGGAGTTCGAGGGCAGCCGGCTGCGCTGGGGACTGGCCATCGACGCGGCCGGGATCGGCAGCTTCGACTGGGACCTGGTCACCGGGCGGCTGTCCTGGGACGACCGGATGCTGGAGTTGTTCGGGTACGACCGGGCCGCCTTCTCCTCGGATCTCGCGGCGTTCACCGACCGGCTGCACCCCGACGACGCCGACCGGGTGCTGGAGGTGCTGCAGGCGGCCATCGACTCCTGCGGCGTCTTCGAGGCCGAGTACCGGGTCCGGCACCCCTCGGGCGGGACGCGCTGGGTGCAGAGCCGCGGCCGGGCGCTGCCGGACGAGCGCGGCATCGCGGTCCGCCTGCTCGGGGCGGCCCACGACACGACCTCGCAGCGGCTCTCCGACGCCCGGGTGGCCCGGGTGCTGGAGTCGATGCCGGCCGCGTTCTTCTCCCTCGGCCGGGACTGGACCTTCACCCACGTCAACGCCCAGGGCGAGCGCCTGCTGGGCCTCGGCCGGGACGACCTGGTCGGCGGCGTCGTGTGGGAGCTGTTCCCCGCGGCGGTGGGCAGCGAGTTCGAGGTGCAGTACCGCGGTGCCATGGACTCCGGGCAGCAGGCGACGTTCGAGGCCTACTACCCGCCGCCGCTGGACAGCTGGTACGAGGTGCGGGCCTGGCCGAGTCCCGAGGGGCTCTCGGTCTACTTCCTCGACATCACCGAGCGCCGGCGCAGCGAGGAGGCGGCTCGCCGCGACTCCCGGCGACTGGCGCTGATCGCGCGGGTGTCCGACAGCCTGTCGACCGCCCTGATCGACCGGCGCGGCGGGCACGGTGCCCTGCAGGAGCTGCTGCGCGCGGTCATCCCGGAGCTGGGGGACTGGGCGATCGCCAGCCTGGTCGGCGACGACGGGCGGCTGCACGACGTCGCCAGCTGGCACCGCGACCCCGACCGGCGGCCCGTCGCCGCCCGCTACGCCCGGGTCCGGCTGGGTGCCCTGACCTCCACCGCGCCGATCGTCGACGCGCTGGCCACCGGCGACGTGACGGTCGTGCCCGACGTCGCCGCCGCGGTCGGACGGTCACTGCCGCCGGGTGAGGCGCGGGACGCCTACTGGCAGCTGGACCCGGCGACGGCGGTGGCGCTGGCGCTGGTGGCCCGCGGCCGGGTGCTCGGCGCGATGAGCCTGTACCGCGACCAGGGCCGGGAGCCGATGGACGCCGCGGACCGGGCCACCCTGCGCGAGGTGGCCGACCGGGCCGCCCTGGCGCTGGACAGCGCCGCGCTGCACGAGCAGCAGCGGCGGATGGCCGAGGAGCTGCAGCGCAGCCTGCTCACCGACCCGCCGGAGCCCGACCACTGCCAGATCGAGGTCCGCTACGTGCCCGCCGTCCAGGCCGCCCAGGTGGGCGGCGACTGGTACGACGCGTTCCTGCAGCCGGGCGGGGTCACGGTGGTGGCGATCGGCGACGTCGTCGGGCACGACACGGCGGCCGCGGCGGCGATGGGGCAGCTGCGCAGCCTGCTGCGCGGCATCGCCTACAGCAGCGGTGGCGGGCCGGCCGCCGTCCTCACCGACCTGGACCGGGCGATGGCCGGGCTGCAGGTGCACACCCTGGCCACGGCGGCGGTGGCCCGGCTGGAGCAGGAGCCGGTCGACCGGGAGCGGGGCGAGACCCGGCTGCGCTGGTCCAGCGCCGGCCATCCGCCGCTGCTGGTCCTGCACCCCGACGGCCGGGTGGAGGCGCTGGCCACCGAGCGGGCGGACCTCATGCTCGGCGTGGACCCGCTCGCCGTCCGCCGGGAGCAGGTGGCCGTGCTCTCCGGGGGCGCCACCGTGGTGCTCTACACCGATGGGCTGGTCGAGGGTCCCGACCTGCCGCTGGACGACGGGGTCGCCCGGCTGACGGAGCTGCTGGCCGAGCTCGGCGAGCTGCCGCTGGGCGAACTGTGCGATCAGCTGCTGACCCGGATGCGGCCGCGGGGCTCCGAGGACGACGTCGCGCTGGTCGCCGTCCGGCTGCACCGGGAGGACCAGCCGCGCCCGGCGGAGGCCGGCCCGCAGATCGTGCCGCCGACTCCCTGAGTCGGCCCGCGCTCAGCGGCGGGGGAGCAGCGCCCAGACGCTCTTCTGGCCCTCGGTGAGATGCCAGCCGTGGTCGTTGGCCATCTCGGCGATGAGGTAGAGCCCGAGGCCGCCCTGGCTGGGGTCGCGCCCGACCGCCGGTTGCGGGGGGTGCTGCGGGGCGGAGTCCCGCACCTCGATCAGCCAGGCCTCCGACGTCTGCTGCACGCGGGCGCGGACCCCGCCGCCACCGTGCCGCAGGGCGTTGGAGGCCATCTCGTCGAAGGCGAGGACGACGGCGTCGTCGAGCTCCGTGGCGGCCGGGTCGGTGCCGGACACCTCGGCCAGGCCACGGCGCAGCTGGGCGCGTACACCCGGTAGCTCGGAGACGTGGCTGAGCTCCCAGTGCCAGCCGCCCCCGGCGGGCGGCGGTGGCGACGACGGCCACGCCAAGCCGGCCGACTCGCCCGTCACTCGGTCTCCTCGCGCTCTGGCCGCTGTCTGCTCAACGGCGAACTCCTGTCTTGGCTCGGCAGGCCGCTACCAAACCTGAACGGGCGTGTGACTCACACCTCATCCCCGCATCGGTCGTTCCGCCAGTCGGGCGGTGAGTCGCGCAGCGGACCACGGTGGCGCGTCTCTCGGGGCACGGTAGGGCACCAGGTGCACCGCCAGTGGCCGGTTGCCCCGTACCCCTACGTCCGTCGTCTCGGCTTTCCCATCTTCCCCTCGGACCCCGCGGGACCGGATCTCGGCCGTCCGTGACGAGTGATCAGACCGCTGCGCTGCCACCCAGCTGCAGCAGCACGACGCCACCGATGACGAGGGCGAGCCCGGCGATCTGCCAGGCGCTCAGCGACTGGCCGAGGAAGACCGCGCCGATCGCCGCGACCGCCGCGGTGCCGGCCGCCGACCAGATCGCGTAGGTCACCGCGACCGGCAGGCTAGCCACCACCCGGGACAGGAGGATGAAGGAGGCTGCGTAGCCGATGAGGACGGCGACGCTGGGCCAGAGCACGGTGAAGCCGGCCGTGCGGGGGAGCAGGGAGGTCGCGACGACCTCACAGGCGATGGCACAGGCGAGCAGCAGGTAGGCCACGATGCTGATCTTGCCCGGCTCAGCCGACGGCAGCGGCCACTGCCGCGAGGTGGTCGCGCACGGTCGACGGGTCGCGCATCACCCCGCCCATGACGGCGACCCCCCACGCCCCCGCGGCCAGGCAGCCGGCGACGTCGTCCGGGCCGATCCCGCCCAGCGCGTACGCAGGCGGCGCGAGGGGCGCCAGCCCGGCCAGCCCCGCCAGGCCGATCGCCGGGCCGTAGCCGGGCTTGGACGCCGTCAGGAAGACCGGGGACAGGAAGACGTGGTCGCAGCCCTCCGCGCGCGCCCGGGCCAGGTCGGCGGCCGAGTGGCACGACCGCCCGACCACCGGCGGCCGGGGCACCGGGAAGACGTCGTCCCCGGACAGGTGGACGGCGCCGGCGCCGGCGCTCCCGGCCAGCCCCGCCCACACCAGCACCCCGCCGACCGGCTCGAGCACCGAGCGCAGCTCCCCGGCCAGCACGGCCCGCTCCGGCAGCGGCAGGTCCTTCTCGCGCAGCACGACCGCCCGGGCACCGGCCTCGACGGCGGCCGCCACGGTCGCCGTCAGGCCGCCGCGGCACTGGGTGCGGTCGGTGAGCACCAGCAACCGCGGCAGGCTCACAGCTCGGGCAGCCCCTGCATCGGCGTGGACGCCGCCGCGTGCCAGCGGCGGGGGATGCGCCCGGCACCGCGGGCCAGCCGGCCGGCCTCGACGGCCCGGCGCATGGCCAGCGCCATCCGCTCGGGCTCCCGGGCCCGGGTCACCGCGGAGGCGAGCAGCACGGCATCGCAGCCCAGCTCAATCGCCAGGGCCGCGTCCGAGGCGGTCCCGATGCCCGCGTCCAGCACGACGGGGACGTCGACCGCCTCGCGCAGCAGGGCGATGTTGTGCGGGTTGCGGATGCCCAGACCGCTGCCGATCGGCGAGCCCAGCGGCATGACCGCGGCGCACCCCACGTCGGCCAGCCGCCGCCCGAGCACGGGGTCGTCGGTGGTGTAGGCCAGCACGGTGAAGCCCTCGGCGACCAGCTGCTCGGCGGCGTCCAGCAGCTCCACGCCGTCGGGCAGCAGGGTCTGCTCGTCGCCGATCACCTCGAGCTTCACCCACGAGGTGCCGAAGGCCTCCCGGGCCAGCCGGGCGGTGAGCACCGCCTCCCGCGCCGTCCGGCAGCCGGCGGTGTTCGGCAGCAGCCGCACGCCGCACCGGTCGAGCACCTCCAGCATGGCGCCGCTGGAGGACGCTTCCACCCGGCGCAGCGCCACCGTCACCAACTGGGTGCCGGAGGCGTGCACGGCCCGCTCCAGGACCTCCATGCTGGGCACTCCGCCGGTGCCCAGCAGCAGCCGGGAACGGAACGTCTCCCCGGCCAGCTCGAACGGGTCGGCGGCCTCCTCGCGCTCGAGGGCGGGGGCCAGTTCGGACGTGGTCATCAGGTCAACCTCCTGCGGTGGGGGCGAGCACCTCGAGGACGTCGCCGGTCGCCAGCGGCGTCGACGTCCAGCTGCTGCGGGGGACGACGTCGCCGTTGCGCGCCACCGCCACCCGGTCGTGCCCGCCGCTGCGCTCGGCGACGAGGTCGGCGACGGTCGCGCCGTCGGTCAGCTCGGCCGGGGCGCCGTTCACGGTCACGTCCATGCGCGGGTGCTCATCTCGGGCCTCTCGAAGCGGTCGGCGGTGAAGGGGGCGGCGAGCGCGGGCAGTTCCCCGGTCGCGAGCAGGTCGGCGACGACGTCCCCGGTGACCGGGGTGAGCAGGACGCCGTTGCGGTGGTGGCCGGTGGCCAGGACCAGGCCGGGCAGCGCGCAGGGGCCCAGCAGCGGGGCGTTGTCGGCGGTGCCGGGCCGCCACCGCGCGAGGGTCTCCACCAGCTCCAGCTCGCTCACCCCGGGCACCACCTCGAGGGCGTCGTGCAGCAGGTCGTGCACCCCGCCGGCGGTCACGGTCGGGTCGAAGCCGCGGTCCTCGCTGGTGGCCCCGACGATGAGCCGGCCGTCGCCGTAGGGCACCAGGTACACGTGCCGGCCGCGGACCAGCGCCCGCACCGTGCCCGCCAGCAGCCCGGCCGCGCCGGCCAGCCGCAGGATCTGGCCCTTCACCGGGCGCACCGGCAGCGGCGGGACGCCGGGCAACCTGGCGCTCCAGGCACCGAGGGCGAGGACGACGGACGGCGCTGTCACCACGGCGCC
>JAOPVN010000461.1 GCA_025966175.1 Modestobacter sp.
GGCCCCTGCCTTCGTCCAGGCGCCGCTGTTCCAAGGTGAGACGCACGAGGGCCTGGATGCCGGTGATCAGGACTCGCCCGCTCGTGGCCAGGTACTTGTCCTCGAGCCTCACACGGGCGTCGGCGTCGCTGGTGCTCATCGTGCTGTCTCCTCGATCAGAGGTGGCGCCCACCCGCCCGTCGAGGTGGTGCAGGTCATAACAGCCAACGGGCGACTCCAGCGCAACGGCATCGTCACAGATCGCGGCAACAACGCAAACCACCGCGCATTGTCGGCATACTCGGTGCAAATTCTTGCGCACCAGGAGACCGCGATGACCGATGTCGATGAGATCGACCACCACCTGCTGGCCCTGCTGCATGAAGACGGGCGCCGGACCTACTCGGAGATGTCCGCCGTCGTCGGACTGTCTGTCGCAGCGGTGAAACGACGGGTGGACCGGCTGCGCGAGATCGGCGTCATCACCGGGTTCACCGTCCAGGTGGACCACGCCAAGTTGGGCTGGGCCGTCGAGGCGTTCACCGAGTTGAGGTACGCCGGCACGACGCGGCTCGGGGAGATCCTCACGACCGCCTCCCAGGTGCCAGAGGTGCAGGCGGTCTACACGATCGCCGGGGACCCGGACGCGCTGGTGCAGATGCGGGTCCGGGACATCGCCCACCTGCAAGAGGTGATCGACGGCCTGCGCAACAGCGGCCGGGTCACCGGCACCAAGACGCTCATGGTCCTGGGGCGGTGGTCGCGCGAGACCTGACCGGCGCCACGACCACGGGCCGGGCGGAGGACGTGATGCACGCCGAGGCCGGTGCCCTCACGTGCGCGAGATGACGGTCCGTGCCAGCTCCTCACCGATCTCCAGCGCCGCCGTCGCCGCGGGTGAGGGCGCATTGAGGACGTGAAGCTGCCGGTCGGCCTCCACGATGTGGAAGTCGTCCACCAGGTCCCCGCTTCGCCGGACCGCCTGCGCGCGTACACCTGAGCCGGCGCGCACCACGTCGTGCGGGCTCAGCTCGGGGACGAGCCGTCGGACGCTGGCCACGAACATGCGACGCGACGCCGATCGGGCGACCTCCGATGCGCCCACCCGCCAGTACCTCCTCGCCAGCCCCCAGGAGCCCGGCCAGGTCAGCGCGGCCCGCACGTCGGAGGGCACGACGTCGCGCCACCGGTACCCCTCACGGGCCAGTGCGAGAACGGCGTTCGGACCGGCGTGGACGCTGCCGTCGATCCCCCGCGTCAGATGGACGCCGAGGAAGGGCAGCGCCGGGTCGGGAACGGGGTAGATGAGCCCTCTCACCAGGTTCTGTGCCGGTCCCCGGACGTCGTAGTACTCGCCGCGGAACGGCAGGATGCGGACGTCGGGGTCCAGGCCCGCCATCATGGCGATCACGTCGCTGTGCAGGCCGGCGCAGTTGACGAGGTGGTCCGCGGTGATGGTCTCGCCGGTCGTGTCCACCTCGACCTGCCGCCCGGCGACCTTGATCCGGCGAACCTCGCGCCCGAGGAGCACACGGCCCCCTCGCTGCTCGACCAGCCGTGCGAGCACCTGGCACACCGCGGGATAGTCCACGACGGCCGTGGACTCGATGCGCAGCGCAGCGACGCACGCGACGTGCGGCTCGTACTCGGCGGCCTGGTCCGGGTCGAGCCAGACCGCCGGCACGCCGTTGGCGCCGGCCCGTCGCTCGAGCTCTCGCAGCGCTGCCAGCTGGTTCTGACTGCTGGCGACGATGAGCTTGCCGCACACCTCGTGGGCGATGCCGTGCTGCTCGGCGAACTCCACCATGGTCCTGGCCCCACGAGCGGCGAAGGAGGCCTTCAAGCTCCCCGGCGTGTAGTACACGCCGGAGTGCACCACCCCGGAGTTGTGTCCGGTCTGGTGCGCGGCGACCGACCGCTCCTTGTCGACGACGGTCACCCGCACGCCCTGTCGGGCGAGTGCGTACGCAGTGGCGAGACCCACGATCCCGGCGCCGACGACGACCACGCCCCCCTGCAGCCGGCCGGGCGCTGCTCCGACCGTGTGGTCATCCGCGAGCGGTGAGGGCCGTTCGGTCATCTCGTGCTCCCCTCGGGCAGGCGGATGGCATCGAGGGCGTCCGCCAAGGCCTCGGCGAGGTGCCGTCCGCGCGTCTGCGTCAGGTCGGCCAGTTGGGTGCGGCACGAGAATCCGTCCGCGAGGACGAGCGCATCGTCGTCCGCTGCCCGTACTGCGGGAAGGAGGTGCTGCTCGGCAACGGCGACAGAGACGTCACGGTGTTCTTCGACCACGCCGAAGTTCCCGGCGAGCCCGCAACAGCCGCCGAGCACCGTGGCGTCCGCGCCGGCCCGGCGGAGGATCTCCCGGTCGGCCGCGAACCCCATGACCGCGTGGTGGTGGCAGTGGGGCTGCGCGACGACCTGGCTCGCGAGCCTCGGCGGCTCCCACCCCGGGGTCTCCAGGAGGAGCTCGGCCAGTGTCCGTACCCCGCCGGCGACCGTGCGGGACTCGTCGGTGCCGAGCAGCTCGCTGGCGTCGCCGCGCAGGACGGCAGTGCACGACGGTTCGATGCCGACCACCGGAACACCCCGGGCAACCGGCTCGTGCAGCAGCTCGACGGTCCGGCGCAGCATTCGCCGGGCGGCGTCGAGCTGGCCGGTGGAGATCCAGGTGAGGCCACAACAGACGCGGCCGGCGGGCAGGGTGGGGCTGTACCCGGCGTCTTCGAGGACGCGCACGACGGCGTGGCCGACGTGCGGGGCGAAGTACTCGGTGAACGAGTCGACCAGGGCACGGGTGAGGTCGAAGCCCCGCTCGGGGAGCAGGTGCTCCAGCGCATATCCCGACACCTGACGGCCGAACGTCCCGAGCTCCGTCCGGACGACGCCCAGCCGATCCCCACCAGCAGCAGCAGCAGCAGGCGCTCCAGGTCGTCGTCGGCGGCGCCGGGGGGGGTCGGCCGCCGTTGCTCAGGACCGCGCGTAACTGCATCCGCAGCG
>JAOPVN010000501.1 GCA_025966175.1 Modestobacter sp.
GGAAGCGGGACGATCAGCAGGCCGGACGGCGTTGGGCCGTGCATGACCGCTCCCTCGACCGCCCCCTCCCCGGACCCGCGCCTGCTCGACTTCGTCGCCGGCCGGCGGTGGGGCGTGCTCGCCACGATCAAGCGGGACGGCCGCCCGCAGCTGTCCAACATCGGCTACACCTTCGACGCCTCCGGCCCGCTGATCCGGGTCTCGGTGACCGCCGACCGGGCCAAGACCCGCAACCTGGCAGCCGACCCCCGGGCCAGCCTGCACGTGACCTCGCCGGACTTCTGGAGCTGGGTGGTCGTCGAGGGCAACGCGGAGCTCACCCCGCCGGCGGCCGAGCCGGACGACGCCACCGTCGAGGAGCTGGTCGAGTACTACCGCGGGATCTCCGGGGAGCACGCGGACTGGGCGGAGTACCGCGCGGCGATGGTCGCCGAGCGCCGGCTGGTCGTGCGGCTGCGGCCCGGGCACGCGTACGGCCAGCTCAGCGGCTGACCGACGGCGGAGGAGGGAGCTCAGAAGCTCCCGCCGCTGTCGCCGCCACCGAAGTCGCCACCGAAGTCGCCACCACCGCTGTCGCCGCCGCCGAAGTCGTCGCCGCCCCAGCCGTCGCCGAACGCTCCGCCCCCGACATCACCGCCGTCGTGGTCGCCCCCGGACAGCAGGCCGCCGAGCACCAGGCCACCGAGGCCCCAGCCGAGTCCACGGGCGAGCCCTCCACCGCCGCCGCGATAGCCCCCGCCGTAGCCGCCGCCCCCGGGGCCGGACCCGGGACCACCACCTGGGCCGTACCCGCCTCCGGGGCCGTAGCCGCCGCCACCCCAGCCGTAGCCCGTCTGCTGCGACCAGCGCTGGACGTCGGCCTGCGCCAGGCCGAGTGAGTCCTGGGCGAGCCGGTCGGCCAGCTGTGCCTCTCGGAGCCCGGTCACCGGGTCGCTCGAGGCACCCGCGACGGCCGCGGACAGGTGCCGTTCGGCCTCGGCCAGGCGGGTGCGTGCCTCGCCTCCGACAGCCCCGCGCCGGGTGCTGATGAAGTCGCCGGCCGCGGCGACGCCGGAGTGCGCCGTGAGCAGCGCCTGCTCCAGCGCCGCCGAGGCCCGCTGCGCCTGGGTGCGGGCGTCCCGGGCGCTCCGCAGCGCCTGCTGCAGGTCCGCCTCTGCCTCGTCCAGGCGGCGCAGTGCGGCCAGCGGATCGGGGAGACCCCCGCCGGCCGGGCGGAGCAGCCCACCGGCGGACGTCAGCGCCGCCTCCGCCCGGGCGACCGGGGCGCGCAGGTCTCCCCCGCCTGCTCGCCCCGTGACAGTCCGGGCCTCGGCCAGATCCGACTCGACCTGCGCCCGGATCTCCGGGAGCCGCTGTTCGGCCGCGGTGAGGTCAGCCGCCAGCCGATCGACGGCGTCCAGGAGGGTGGCGCTCTGCGCCACGGCGTCCTCCGCCGTCCGCAGCTGGGACACCGACCGTGCGGGCTGCCCGGCCTGCTGCTCCTGACGGGCCCGCTCCAGCGCCTGGTCGGCAGCCGCCAGCCGGGTCGCCGCCTCGCTGACGTTGCCCTGCACCGGCGCGACCGCCGAGGCCGCATAGCCGGCCGCCAGCCCGGCCACCCGCTGCTCGACCTGCGGCAGCCGCGCCTGGAGCTCCCCGATCCGCCGGGTGAGTTCGGCCAGCGCCTGTGGAGCCGTCCGTTCCTGGTTGCGCAGCTGTCCCAGCGCCTCGGCCTGGGCTCGCAGCCGGCCGTCGGCGGCCGTGGTGAGAGTCAGCAGGTCGGCGAGCATCCGCCGCTTGGTCGGCTCGTCCTCCGGGATCTCGTCATCGAGCAGCTGACGGATGCTGAAGGCGCGGCTCAGCTCGTCGCGGGAACGCGCGAGTTCCTCGTCGAGGCCGGGGACCGCCTCCTCGCCGAACTGGGAGCGGGCGAAGTCGAGGTCCAGCCCTGCGGTGCGGACCCGCTCGTCGAGGTCGAGCAGCGCCTGGCTGGCCTGGTAGTTGAGCTGCTCGGTCGAGGTGCCGGCGTGCGGGTCCGGCCGCGGCAGCGCGGTCACGGTCGGCTCGGCCACCTGGCGCCGCCGGCGGGCTCGGAAGAACAGGAAGGCCCCGCCGGCCAGCAGTCCGACCAGGACGATGGTGACCAGCGCCGCGCCGCCGCCTCCGGAGCTGTTCGACGTCGTTCCGGAACCGGTGGCCGCCGCGCTCCCGGACCCTTGGGTTCCGGATGTCTGCGCGGACGGCAGCCCGTCGGCGAACGCGCTGACCGCCCCGGCCCAGTCACGGGCGGCGAGGCGCGGCTGGACCTTGCCGGTCAGCAGCTGCGTGACCGCGGCGTCGGAGAACGCGCTGCCGTGGTGGGCGCCGTACTTGCCGTCGCCCACGGCGACGGCCAGCAACGCGTCGCTGACCCCCAGCCCGCTGGCCTGCGCGGTCTGGGCCGCCCAGGTCGAACCCTTGGTGCCGTCGAAGCTGTTCACGAAGACCACGTAGAGCCCGATCCCGTGGTCGGCGGCGAGCCGGTCGACGGTGGACCGGACCTGGTCGGCCTCACCGCCCAGCACCCCGGCGGAGTCGGTGACCCGTTGGGTCAGCCGGCCCGGGGACTCGGCCGATGCTGCCGGGGCCGCAGCGAGCAGCAGGGCGGCGAGCAGGCCGAGGAGGACGGTCAGCCGACGCACGGGCACCTCCGGATCACGAACACGGGAGTCGATCCTGCCCGTAGCCCGGACCGGACGCCCCGCCGGATGGACGAACGACGGGTCGAGGTAGTGCCCGAGGGGCGAGGGGCGGGTCGCCGAGCAGCAACCCGCCCGCGCCCCCGACGGGTCCCGGATGTCAGGTCCGGGCTCCCTCGCCGGCGGGCTCCTGCATGACCGAGAACGCGGCGCCCCACGGGTCGGTCACCACGGCGAACCGGCCGAACTCGGTGTCGACCGCCGGCACGGTGACCGCTCCGCCACCGGACACGACGGCCTCCAGCGCCGCGTTGGTCGAGGGCACCGCGAAGCAGGTGGCCCACCCCGTGGGGCCGCCCTCGGCGCGGCCACCGAGCCCGCCCAGCGGCCGGTCGGCCGTCGCGAAGGTCGTGTAGCCGTCCGCACCCGGGACCTCGGCGTAGGTGAAGCCGAAGACCGCGGCGTAGAACTCGCGGGCGCCGGCCGGGTCGTCGACGGCGGCCTCGTTCCACACCAGCGCGCCGGGCTCGTTGTAGACCTGCACACCGGTGTTGAGCCCGCCCTGCCACAGCCCGAAGGGGTTGCCCTGCGGGTCCAGCGCGATGGCCATGCGCCCCATCGGACCGACGTCCATCGGGGGGACGACGAGCGTGCCACCGGCCTCGGTGATGCGGCCGGCCACCGCGTCGGCGTCCTCGGCGGCGAAGTACGTGGTCCAGCGGGGCGGGTCGGACGGGTTCTGCTGGGGGCCGATGCCGGCGGCGGCGCGGCCGCCGACCTGGCCGGTGACGTACCCGCCGTACTCCGGCTCTCCGCCGGTGTAGCTCCAGCCCAGGACGGCGGTGTAGAACGCCCGGGCCGCCTCGACGTCGGGTGCGCCCAGGTCGACCCAGCACGGCGTGCCGGTCGGCCAGGGGGTGTCTCGGGTGGGCATGGCTCCTCCTCGGGTCGGGAGGCGACGCTCCCACCGGGCACCGACAGTTCCCATCGGTCGGTGGACGGCGTCTGTCGGTCGCCGCGCTGGGTGAGGAGGTCGGCACCGGGCGCATCCCCGACCGCCTGCCGGGCGCTGACGCGGAGCGTCAGGCGTCGATACGGCGCCGGCCCTCGAACGCCCGGCCCAGGGTGACCTCGTCGGCGTACTCCAGGTCCCCGCCCACCGGCAGGCCGCTGGCCAGCCGGGAGACCGCGAGCCCCAGCGGCCCGACCAGGCGGGCCAGGTAGGCCGCGGTGGCCTCGCCTTCCAGGTTCGGGTCGGTGGCGATGATCAGCTCGGTGACCTGGCCGTCCATCAGCCGGGTCATCAGCTCCTTGACCCGCAGGTCGTCGGGGCCGATGCCCTCGATCGGGCTGATCGCCCCGCCGAGCA
>JAOPVN010000514.1 GCA_025966175.1 Modestobacter sp.
AGGCGAGCAGGGCGCGGACACAGTCGACCATCTGCAGCAGCGCGTCGGTGCGGTGGGGCGTGAGCTCGAGCGCGCCGTCCCGGAGCCGGGAGAGCAGGTTCTCACCGACGTGGGCGACCTCCTCGAGGCGGTTGAAGGCGAGGAACCCGCTGGTGCCCTTGATGGTGTGGATGGTGCGGAAGATGCTCGAGAGACGGTCCCGCGACCGCGGGTCCTGCTCCAGGGCCACCAGGTCCTGGTCCAGCTGGTCGAGGTTCTCGTGACTCTCCACGAGGAACTCCTCGACAATGTCGTCCAGACCTTCCACGCCTGCCTCATCCCCTTGGTGCGCCGCGCGGGCCTGCCCCGCACAGCAATGGGTTCTTCGGCACGACGCCAGTCCACTGAAGGTGAATTCCGGTGCCGTGCTCGCCCATTCTGGAATTGTCATCCATGTGCAGAAAATGGTTATTCATGCCCATGTCGACAATTGCGCTCGGTCGTCGTCGGCCCAGGTCAGGGCCTGTGATGACGGCGTGATCTGCAGATCGGCAGCGGCGGGAACGACCGTGACCGCCGGCTCAGCGCGGCGGCGGTCACGGTGGGGGATGAGTGAGGGGAAAGCGCTGATGGGACGGGTGCGACGAACGGGATCGCGGCCGCGGCGGCGATCATGGCCACCGCCGTCCCCGCAGCCGGCCGGCGACGGAAGTTCCGTCAGCGACAGAACTCAGGGACGGAAGGTCACGCCCGGAGTGCGGTGACCAGTCGCTCGAGGACGGCGCGCACCCCGGCCAGGTCGCCCACCCGGTGCCGGGCGGCGGTGTCGCCGTCCCCGACCTTGACCGACACGTCGCCGGGCCGGAGCGCCCGGAAGGCATCCTCGTCCGTCACGTCGTCACCCAGGTAGAGGACACCGTCGGCACCGAGCTCGGCGCGCAGCCGGACCAGCGCCGAGCCCTTGTCGGCGTCGGTGACCGCCAGCTCCAGCACGTTCTTGCCGGGCTTGGCCGTGAGGTCGGGGGAGGAGCCCGGACCGGCGGCGGCCTCGTCGAGCAGCCGCTGCCCCGCGTCGAGGTCGGCGACGGTGCGCACGTGCACCGCGGCACTGACCGGCTTCACCTCGAGCCGGGCACCGGGGACCGCGGCGACCAGCGGCGCCAGGGCGGCCGCGAGCTCGTCCCGGCGGACGGCGAGCTCACCGGTCAGCGGCCCGTCGAACTCGGCGCCGTGGCTGCCGATCCACCGGAAGGGACCGGTGAACCCACTGGTCCGCTGCAGGTCGTCGACCCCGCGGCCGCTGACCAGCGCGACGGTGACGCCGTCGACCGCGGCGAGCCGGGTCAGCAGGTCCCCGATCCCGGGCTCGGGGACGGCGGCCGAGGGATCGTCCCGCAGCCGGGCCAGGACACCGTCGTAGTCACTGGCCAGCAGCAGCGGACGGCGCCGGCTCAGCTCGTCGAGCGCGGCCGCCAGCTCGCCGTCGAGGGCGCTCACGCCTGGTCCTTCAGCGACTCGAAGAACGAGTTCGCCCAGTGGTCCAGGTCGTGCTTGGCCACGTGCCGGCGCATCGCCCGCATCCGCTTGGTCGCCTCGGCGGGGTCCATCCGCAGCCCCCGCAGCAGCTGCTTCTTCACCCCGTCGATGTCGTGCGGGTTGACCAGCAGCGCCTGCTTCAGCTCCGCGGCCGCCCCGGCGAACTCGCTGAGCACCAGCACCCCGCCGCCGTCCCCGCGGGCGGCCACGTACTCCTTGGCGACCAGGTTCATGCCGTCCCGGTAGGGGGTGACCAGCATGACGTCGGCCGCCCGGTACAGCGCGGCCAGCTCCTCGCGGGGCATGGACTGGTTGAAGTACTGCACCGCCGGGCCGGCGATCGAGCCGTAGACGCCGTTGATGTGGCCGACCTGCTGCTCGATCGTCTCGCGCATGGTGACGTAGTGCTCGACCCGTTCGCGGCTGGGCGTGGCCACCTGGACCAGCACCGTCGAGGGCGTCTCCAGCGCGCCGTCCTCGAGGAGCTCCTGGAAGGCCTCCAGCCGGACCCCGATGCCCTTGGTGTAGTCCAGCCGGTCGACGCCGAGCACGATCTTCTCCGGCTGACCGAGCTCCTCGCGGATCTCCGCGGCCCGGGCCAGCACCTCCGGCGAGCTGGCCAGTCGGTCGAAGGCGGCGACGTCGATGGAGATGGGGAACGCCTTGGCGGTGACCGTGCGGCCCTCGTAGCTGATCGTGTTGCCCGAGGTCCGCAGGTCGTGCAGCCGGCGGGCCAGGTTCACGAAGTTGGTGGCCCCGGCCGGCTGCTGGAAGCCGATGAGGTCCGCGCCGAGCAGGCCCTCGATGATGGCCGAGCGCCAGGGCAGCTGGGTGAACAGCTCGTAGGGCGGGAAGGGGATGTGCAGGAAGAACCCGATGGTCAGGACCGGGCGGCGCTGCCGGAGCATCGCCGGCACCAGCTGCAGCTGGTAGTCGTGCACCCAGACGATCGCGCCCTCCCCGGCCACCTCGGCGGCCCGGTCGGCGAAGCGCTTGTTGACCTGGACGTAGGCGTCCCACCAGGTGCGGTGGTATTCCGGCTTCTCGACGACGTCGTGGTAGAGCGGCCACAGTGAGGCGTTGGAGAACCCCTCGTAGTAGCGGTCGACCTCCTGCTCCGACAGCCCCACCGGGACCAGGTGCATCCCGCCGGAGTCGAAGGCCTCGGGCGCGTCACCGGCGGCCCCGGACCAGCCGACCCAGGCGCCACCGCGACCGGCGACGAAGGGCTCGAGCGCGGTGACCAGGCCGCCGGGGCTGCGCTGGTACCGGGTCGTCCCGTCGGGCTCGGTCACCTGGTCGACCGGGAGCCGGTTGGCGACCACCACCACCGGGCTGTCCGCCCCCACCTGATGCCTCCGGTCTCCGCGCCACGTCGTTCTCCGGTCTCCGACCCTAGGTGACGACGCACCGCGCGCGCTCAGCGGACGGCCAGCCAGCCCACCGTCGCGGCGCCCAGGCCGAGCACCAGACTGGCCGCCAGGTAGCTCACCGCCCGGGTCACCGCGCGCTCCTCGACCAGCCGCACGACGTCCCAGCCGAAGGTGGAGAACGTCGTGAGCGTGCCGCAGAAGCCGGTGCCCACGAGCGCCAGGACGGCGGGGGAGACGTCGCGCAGCCCGAGCAGGACGCCGAGCAGGGCGCTGCCGGCGACGTTGACGGTGAGAGTCCCCAGCACGCTGCCCGGCCCGCGCCGCGCGACCGCCGTCCGGTCGGCGAACATCCGCAGCGGCGCACCCACCATGGCGCCCAGCGCCACCCACAGCACGGTCACCGGGGCACCGTGGGGTTCCGCCGCAGCAGTGCCCGGCCGGCGGTCAGCCCGGCGACGACCGCCAGGAGGCCGCCGACCACCGACGCGGCGACGTAGGCCACCGCCGTACCCACGGCACCGTCGTCGACCAGCCGGACGACGTCGACGGCGAAGGTGGAGAAGGTCGTGTAGCCGCCCAGCACGCCGGAGGCCAGGAAGGGCCGCAGCCACGGGTGCCCGGGGAAGCGCGCCAGCAGCACTGCGAGCAGCACACCGATCAGCGCGCAGCCGGTGACGTTGACCAGCAGGGTGGCCCACGGCCAGCCGCCGGCGGCGGGGGAGGGGAGCGCCTGGGCCACGCCCCAGCGGGCCAGCGCGCCGAGCACGCCCCCGAGCGCCGCAGCGGCGTAGCCGATCAGCGGACCGCGGGTCGACAGCACCACGCGGGCAGCATGTCACCCGCAACCCAGCGCGGCTCAGCTGCGCCGGGTCTCCGGGAACAGCAGGTCGACGAAGCGGGCGACGGTGGGCTGCGGCTCGTGGTTGGCGAGCCCCGGCCGCTCGTTGGCCTCGATGAAGACGTGCTCGGGACCCGCGACGTCGGGCACCAGGAAGTCGATCCCGGTGACCGGGATGCCGATGGCCCGGCTGGCCCGCACCGCCGCGGCGGCGATCTCGGGGTGCAGCCGGTCGGTCACGTCCTCGATCGTGCCGCCGGTGTGCAGGTTCGCCGTCCGTCGCACCCGCAGCCGCTCGCCGCGGGGCAGCACGTCGTCCATCGCCTTCCCGGCGTCGGCGACCACCTGCGCCGTGGCGTCGTCCAGCGGGATGTTCGACTCCCCGTCGGTGGCCCGCTCCCGGCGCCGGCTGGTCTCCCGCACGAGCGTGGCGACGGCCTGGCGGCCGTCGCCGACCACCTCGGCCGGCCGGCGCAGCGCCGCGGCGACCACCTCGTGGTCGATCACCACGACCCGCAGGTCCGCACCCGTCACGAGCTCCTCGACCAGGACGTCGGGGCAGTGCTGGGTGGCCAGCTCCACCGCCTGCCGCAGGGCGGCCTCGTCGCGGACGCCGACGGTGATGCCCTTGCCCTGCTCCCCGCGGGCCGGCTTGACCACCACGGCGCCGCAGGCGGCCAGCAGCTCGCGGGCGGTCTCGTCGTCCGCACCGCCGACGACGGCGCCGCGCGGCACCCGGACGCCGGCCCGCTCCATGATCCGGCGGGTCACCCGCTTGTCGTCGCAGCGGCTCAGCGCGATGGCGGAGGTGTACTCCGACAGCGACTCCCGGGTCAGCACCGACCGGCCGCCCAGCGAGAGCCGCAGCTCACCGAACTCGGCGTCGGTGACCTCCACCCGGATCCCGCGGCGCAGCGCCTCGTCGGCGATGATCCGGGCGTAGGGGTTGAGCTCGGTCAGGCCGGGCGGGGCAGCGGCGAACAGCGGGGCGTTGATCGGGTTCTTCCGCTTCACGCAGACGGCGGAGACCCGACCGAAGCCCAGCTTGCGGTAGAGCGTGATGGCCGCGGTGTTGTCGTGCAGGACCGACAGGTCCAGGTGCGCGCGGCCCCGGCCCACGTAGCGCTCGGCCAGGACCCGCACCAGCGCCTCGCCGGCTCCCGGGGGCGCGTCCTGGGCGTCGACGACCAGGCACCACAGGCTGGTGCCGCCCTCGGGGTCGCCGAAGGCCAGCTGGTGGTCGACACCGGTCACCGTGCCGACGATCTCGCCGGTCCGGCTGTCCTCGGCGACCAGGTAGGTGAAGCAGCGGGTGCGGTGGTTGCGCCACATCGTCTCGGCGTCGCCGGTGACCATCCCGGCCCGGGCGTACAGCTCGTTGATCCGGTGCATCTCCGGCAGCGAGGTGACCGTGCGGACGAAGACGCCGCGGATCGGCTCGTCGCGGGGGCGGTAGCGGTGCAGCGGCAGCCGGTAGACGAGCGAGGGGTCGATGAACAGCTCGTCGGGGGCCAGCCCGACCAGCACCTGCGGGTCCCACGGGTAGACGCAGATGTCCCGGCGTCCGGTCTGCTCGGCGCGCAGCACGTCCACCACCCCGGCAAGGTCGGCGAAGGTCTGCCCGAACACCAGCCGGCCCCAGCCCAGGTCCAGGACGGCGTCGGTCTGCATGTCCCGCACCTGGTGCGCCGCCGGCCGCTGCCAGGAGCGACCGGTCAGGGGGAGAGCGGTGCCGCGGGCACGATGGCCGGCCAGGCGTCGGGGGGCGCTGGTCATCGGACCACGGTAGTAGGAGGACCTCGCTGCCCCCCATCCTTCGCAGGCTCAGGACGGGCCCCTGCAGCGAGGCCGCACCGGCTGGTTCCACGTGGAACCAGCCGGCCCGTCCATCAGCCGCGCAGGGCGGCGACCGCCGCCACGACGTCGACCAGGCCGGCGCCCTTGTCGTAGGACGTCGTCCGGTCCCCGACCGCGGTGTACGGCGCCCCATCGGTGTAGCGGTACGCCGTGCCGGTGATCGCCGCCTCGACCTCGGCCGGGGTCGCCGTCGGGTCGGCCTGGAACAGCTGGGCGACGATCCCGGCGATGTGCGGCGCGGCCATCGACGTCCCGCTGATCGTGTTGAAGGTGCCGATGTCGAGCAGGCCCGGGCCGTTCTGCGGCGCGAGGCCGGTGGAGCAGATCGGCAGGTAGGGGCGGCAGGAGGAGTTGATGCCCTCACCGGGCGCGGAGACGTCCGGCCAGGTCGAGGGGTCGCCGGCCAGCCCGCGCGAGGAGTAGTCGCTGACCACGCCGTCCCGGGTCCCGGTCGCCTCGTCGTAGAAGGACGCGACGGAGAGGATCCCGCCCGTGGGGTCCTGCCCCGGCGGGTTGGTGAGGGACGCGGTGCCGTCGCCGCCGTCGTTGCCGGCGGCCCACACCGTGACCACGCCGTCGGCGGCCAGCGCGCGCTGCAGTTTCACCGTCGCCGAGTCGGGGTCGAACGCACCCCCACCGGTCGGCCCGTAGGAGTTGTTGGTGACCTTGATCGGCGGGCAGACGTCGGCCGCCACCCCGGCACCACAGGGGTGCTCGTGGTTCTCCAGCACCCAGTTCAGCGCGGAGTCCGCGCCCACGATGAGCAGCACCGCGCCGGTGGAGATGGAGACCAGGCTCGCGCCGGGGGCCGCGCCCTGCAGCCGGGTGCCGTCGGACAGCGTGGTCGGCCGCCCCGCCACGATCCCGTTGACGTGCGTGCCGTGGCCGCCGCCGGAGATCGTGTCGGTGTCCAGGAACGACGGCACCGGCACGACGCAGTCGGGCGTGGAGTTCGACTCGTCCAGGCAGACGCTCTTGAGGTTGGCGACGACGGCGCTGGGCCCGTCGGCGTCCTGCAGGTACGGGTGCGTGGGGTCCACGCCGGAGTCGATGACCGCCACCGAGACACCGCTGCCGTCCAGCGGCCGCCCATCGGCCCCGGTCAGCGTGGCGGCGGCCTCCGCGCCGCGGGTCGCGACGTCGGAGGTCTCGTCGGTGAACGCGATCGGGGCGTTGCCCTCCAGGTAGGTCACCCCGGGCTCGCCGCGGGCCGCCTCGACCTGCGCGGCGGTGCCGCTGGCGACGGCGACCCCGATCTGCTCGAACTCGGTGACCGGCCGCATCCCGGTGGCGGCGACCGCGGCACGGGCGGCGTCGATGTCGGTGCCGTGCACCAGCACGGTGGTCGGCACCGCGGCGGCCAGGCCGCCGAGCTGGCCGGCGAGGAAGTCCTGCACCGGCGCCGGCGAGGACGCTGCGGCGGCGGGGGAGGTGGTGGCCAGTGCGGCGGCGACGAGCGCCGCGCCGCCCACCACCCCGATGGCCCGGCGGGGAGGGAACGGGCGACTGCTCATGGGACTCCTCGGCGTTCGGGCCCCGGGTCGCTGCCGCCCCGGGACTCTCGGGTGCTGGTGTGTGCGTGAGCTGTGCCCGGGTGAACGAGGCAGTGTGGGATCGGTTACCCGCCGGGTGCGCCATCGTCTGGTTGCCCGGGGAGCAGAAGGGGCACGGTAGGGGCATGTACACACGCAGGCTGCGCGACCTGACCGTCTCCGCCCAGGGCCTGGGCTGCATGGGGATGAGCGAGTTCTACGGCACCGGTGACCAGGCCGAGGCCGAGCGGACCATCCACCGGGCTCTCGACCTCGGCGTCACATTCCTGGACACCGCGGACATGTACGGCCCCTTCACGAACGAGCGCCTGGTCGGCCAGGCCATCGCCGGCCGCCGCGACGAGGTCACCCTCGCCACCAAGTTCGGCAACGAGCGGGCCGAGGACGGCTCGTTCATCGGCATCAACGGCAAGCCCGAGTACGTGCACCGCGCCTGCGACGCCTCCCTGCAGCGCCTGGGCGTCGACGTCATCGACCTCTACTACCAGCACCGGGTGGACACCACCGTCCCGATCGAGGACACCTGGGGCGCGCTGAAGGAGCTGGTGGAGGCCGGCAAGATCCGGTATGCGGGCATCTCCGAGGCCGCCCCGGACACCATCCGCCGGGCGGACGCCGTCCAGCCGGTGACGGCGGTGCAGACGGAGTACTCGCTGTGGACCCGCGAGCCGGAGGACGACGGGGTGCTGGCCACCTGCGCCGAGCTCGGCATCGGCTTCGTGGCCTACTCACCGATCGGCCGCGGCTTCCTGTCCGGCCAGATCCGCAGCGTCGACGACCTCGACCCCAGCGACTTCCGCCGGCACAACCCCCGCTTCCAGGGCGAGAACTTCGCCAAGAACCTGGAGCTGGTCGACCGGGTTCGCCAGATCGCCGAGAGCAAGGGCGTGACCGCCACCCAGCTGGCGCTGGCCTGGGTGATGGCGCAGTCCGGCCGGGCGGGCAACCCGACGATCGTGCCGATCCCGGGCACCAAGCGGGTGAAGTACCTGGAGGAGAACGCCGCCGCGGCCGACATCGAGCTGACCGACGACGACCTCCGCGCCCTCGACGAGGCGGCGCCCAAGGGCGCCACCGCCGGCGACCGCTACCCGGACATGTCCTCCGTCCACCGCTGATCCACCGGCCGGGCAGGATGGGGGCGTGCCACCCTTCCTGCCCGGACCGCGCCGGTGAGCACACCGCTCGTCGTCGCCGCGACCGTCGTCGCCGTCGCGCTGGCCGTGCTGGGTGTGCTGAGCACGGTGCTGCGCCGGCGGATCGGCTCGGCGCACCTGGCCGCGGCCGGACTGCTGGAGCTGCTCCTCGTCGTGCAGGGCGTGGTCGCCACGGTGGAGCTGGCCGGCGGGCACCGGCCGACCGAGCTGGCCACCTTCGTGGCCTATCTGGGGAGCGTCGTGCTGCTGCCCGTCGCCGGCGTGCTCTGGGCCCGCACCGAGCCGACCCGCTGGGCCGGGACGGTGCTGGGTGTGGCCGCCCTGACCGTCGCCGTCATGCTCTGGCGGCTCCTGGACCTGTGGGGGGTCACCGGTGGCTGAGCACGCCGAGCACCTGAGCGACCCGGCGCCGGAGCCGACCGGCGCCTCGGCGGACACCGCCCGCGGCCCGGGGCGGGTACTGGTCGCCCTCTACGCGGTCTTCGCGCTGGCGGCCGGGGCTCGGGCCGCGGTGCAGCTGGCGGTGCAGTTCGACGAGGCGCCGCTGGCCTACCTGCTCTCGGCGCTGGCGGCGGTCGTCTACGTCGTCGCGACCGTCGGCCTGGCCCGCGGCGGGCGCGGGGGACGGCGCACCGCCATCCTGGCCTGCTCGGTGGAGCTGGTCGGGGTGCTCGTCGTCGGCACCCTGTCCCTGGTCGACCGCGCGGCCTTCCCGGACTCGACCGTCTGGTCCGGCTACGGCCAGGGATACGGCTTCATCCCGCTGGTGCTGCCGGTGCTCGGGCTGATGTGGTTGCGTCACCGGTCCGGCGTCGCCGCGGAGCAGGCGGCCGACCCCGGGCACTGAGCCCAGGATCGGCCGCGCGGGTCAGAACTCGCCGCCGAAGTCCCCGCCACCACCGAACCCACCGCCGTCGTAACCGCTGGCGTCGTAGCCCCCGCCGCCGTAGTCGCCACCGCCGGCATCACCGCCGCCATCGCCACCGTCGTTCCCGGCACCGTCCTGGTAGCCGTCGGCGTAGGCCTCCTCGTCGCCCCCGCCGAACAGGCCGCCGTCCCCGAGGCCGGTGTCGAAGAGCGCGTCGGCGACCGCTGAGCCGACGACGACGCCGGCGACCGTGCCCAGCAGGCTGCCGCCGATCATGCTGCCCATCCCCATGCCACCACCGCCGAAGCCGCCGCGGCCGTAACCGCCGCCCCCGGATCCGCCCCCGTATCCGCCCCCGTATCCGCCGTAGCCCCCGCCGCCACCGAAGCCGCCGAAGGCCCGCTCGAGCGTGCCGGGCTGGCGGATCTCGGCCCGGGTCGCCGCCCGGGCCAGGGTCTGCGGGTCGTCCCCACGGGGGCGCTCGGAGGCCGGCGTCGCCGCGGCGAGCTGCTCGAGCACCTGCCGGCGCTGGTCCGGGGTCAGCTTGGCGAAGGCCTCGGCGTGCGCGGCCTCGACCTGGTCCGGGGGTGCGGTGCGCAGCAGGTAGCGGTACCGCTCGACGGCCCGCTCGTCCTCGCTGCGCGCGGGCTGCGGCCCGGGGTCCTGCCGCGCGTAGCCGTAGCCCTGCTGGGCGTACGGGTCGGTGTAGCCGGGGCCGTACGGCGAGCGCTGCCCGCGGTCACGGCCGAAGAGCCGGCTCAGGAGTCCCATGGCGCGTCCTCTCGTGTCCCCATCTGATGTCCCGCCACCGCACGACGAGTGACCGGCGCGCGGCGTTCCCGGTCCTACCCCATCGGCGCGGTACCGACCCAACGGGCCCCGGGCAGGTCCCCCGGGCGCTCTCGGTGGTGCGCAATGGAGTGCCTCGTTACGATCACTCGGTGCCGTCACCACGACACCCCGGCGACCTTGCCACAGGTCACGTGCCGCCAGAGGCGGCCGCGGCACTCGCCGAGGGCCTCGCCCCGGGCGGCGACCAGCTCCCGCCGACCCGCATGCAGGCGTCCGTCGTCGGCGCCGCCGAGGCGGTCGTCTCCGGCAGCGAGAGCCGGCGCCGCGCGCAGGCCGCGCTGCCCGGGGTGCTGTCCGACGTCCCGGTCGCCGTCCTGGTCATCGACCAGGCGGCCGGCACGGTCACCTACGCCAACACCGCCGCCATCGAACTGGCCGGCAACGTCCGGCTGCCGGTGTCGATCGACATCTGGGGCGCCTCCGCCGGGCTCACCGACCTGAACAGCGCGCCGCTGGCCAGCACGTCCAGCCCGCTGTCGCTCGTCGCCGAGGGCCGCCCGGTGGCCGGTGAGCTGGTGCGGCTCTCCCCGCGGCGCAGCTCCGACGAGCTGCGGGCCGCCGGTGCCGACGTCGCATCCGACCAGGTGCTGTGGGTGACCGGCTTCCCGCTGTCGCGGACCGACAGCGATCAGCAGTTGTCGCTGGTGGTCTTCCTCCAGCTCGACGAGCCGGCGGGCGTCAGCGACCCGGAGGCGCAACTGCAGGCGCTGCGGGAGCGGGCCGTGGTCGCGACCGACATCGCCTTCAGCATCACCGATCCACGCCAGCCCGACGACCCGCTGGTGTGGGTCAACCCGTCGTTCACCCGGATCAGCGGCTACACCTACGAGGAGAGCGTCGGACGCAACTGCCGCTTCCTGCAGGGGCCGGCGACCGAGTCGAAGACCATCGACCACCTGCGCCAGGCGCTGGAGGACCAGCAGCCGATCAGCACCACGCTGCTCAACTACCGCAAGGACGGCACGGCCTTCTGGAACCAGCTGTCCATCACGCCGGTCTTCGACGGCGAGGGCGAGCTGGTGAGCTTCGTGGGCGTGCAGACCGATGTCACCGAACGGGTGCGCGTCGAGGACGACCGCAAGGCGGCGTTCGCCGCCGAGCAGGCCGCCCGCCGGGACGCCGAGGAGGCGCATGCCGCGGCCGACGCGGCCCGGGTCGAGGCCGAGCGGGCGCAGAGCCGGCTGGCGTTGATGGCCGAGGCGACCAGCACGCTGAGCGCCACGCTGGACATGTCCGACCTGTTCGACCGGCTGGCCTCGCTGTGCGTGCCGCTGCTGGCCGACTGGGTCTTCCTCACCCTGGTCGACGAGAACGGCGTGGTGCGCGAGACCGCCCACCGGCACCGGAGCGGGCGGGAGGAGGAGCTGGCCGAGCTCGCCGCCCTGCACGCGGCCAACCTGCCCGAGGCCTCGCCCAGCCGCCGGGCGCTGAGCACGAGCGAGCCGGTGCTCGTCGCGCAGGTGACCCCGGAGTGGATCGACCGGGTCTTCCCGCTGCCGGCCACCGCGGAGCTGTTCCGTTCGCTCGGCGGGGTCTCGGTCATGTCGGTGCCGCTGGTCGCCCGGCGCCGGATGCTCGGGGCGATGGCGCTGGTGATGACCGACGAGCGGCGCGCGTTCACGACCGAGGACGTCGACCTGGCCCGCGACCTGTCCCGCCGGGCGGCCATGGCGATGGACAACGTGCGGCTGTACCAGCAGGAGCACACGGTCGCGGAGACCCTGCAGCGCTCGCTGCTGCCCGAGCTGCCCGTCATCCCCGGGATCACCGCGGCGGCGCACTACCTCAGCGCGTCGAGCGCGGCCGAGGTCGGCGGGGACTTCTACGACCTGCTGCACCTGCCGAACGGCTCGGTGGGGTTCGCGATCGGCGACGTCGTCGGGCACGACGTCGCCGCCGCCGCGGCCATGGGCCACCTGCGGGGACTGCTCCGGGCCTGCGCCTGGGACGCGGCCGACGGCGACCCGGGGGAGATCCTCGGCCGGGTCGACCGGCTGGTCCAGGGGCTGCACGTGGCCCCGATGGCGACCATGGTCTTCGGCCGGGCCGAGCGCCCCCTGCGCGAGGGCGCCCCCTGGTGCCTGCACCTCGCCAACGCCGGCCACCCCCCGCTGATGCTGCGCCACGTCGACGGCTCGGTGGAGCTGCTCGACGGCGTCACCGGCCTGCTGATCGGTGTGGACGTGGAGCACCGGCGGGCGTCCCGGTCGATCGAC